>CAYHUY010000005.1:0-39893 GCA_964360265.1 uncultured Gammaproteobacteria bacterium
ATTCCCGCATTTTTAAGACAAAAGAATTGACTTCTCATCATCACAACTGGTTCAGATACTAATTCACTGCTTAATGGTCCAAGTTTGCTTAAGAATGATATAATATAGGATATGGCTACCGAAAGATTATTGCAACTACCGGAAATGCGCCTGCAGCATACGGCCTATACCGAGATGGATGCAAAGCTAGTTTTTTTTAGAGTGTTAAAGACAATGGGTTATCCTGTTGAAATAAATGAAGGCTATGGTGATGATTTTAGCTTAGAAGACGCCAAAGTGAGCATCGCTACAAATTCAATAGAAGAGGTGAATAATCTTATTGATGGAGTAAGTAAAACCCGAGCGGGCGATATTATGTTTTCGGCAGGATTTGGTGCACCTCATTTCATCAGAACCCTAATCGAGCAGAATCAGAATTATGGTTGGGAAGTCTTCGAACATATGAATTTAACCCCAAGAGTAGCAAGTAGAACTCTTTATGAGGCTTTTGTGACCGCCTATGAGCATGTTGATGGTTATAGACCTACAGGAAATGATTCTCCCGAATTAGACGCATTCTACAATGAGCTTATATCCAAAGGCGTAAAGCCTTTGACGCCGGAAGCAATGGGATATGTTTTTGCTAAGACCATTAAATATGTAAAGCGTCAAAAAAGAACTCAGCCTTAACCTCTCTGGCATTCTTGAGGAAGAAGAATTAATCTTGTTGAAAGAGAGCGAATTGGCTTGTATCAAAAGATAGTTTTTAGTAATTATGGTAAAATGTCAACTTATATGCCAAGAGGGCCAGAGAGACTTATAGGTTTTATCCCTACAATTAAAAAACCCAATGGCGGTGAAGCTTTCAGGATCATTATCGCGCAGGCAAAAAATCCAAACAGGCAAATCATCTCCACGTTTGATGCGGGACTAGAAACAGAAAGAACATCAACAAGGATACCCTATAGAGACATGCGGCATGGTTTGAGAAGCGGACTGGTTTCTTTGTATAAGGAAATGCAAGCTGCCGATTTCGTCCAAATAATAGATTCATCTGAGCGTTAAAACTAATAAACCTATTCGACACCTAGCTGTTGCTTGGCTATTATCCAGATTTTGCCCCAGAAGTTAGATTTTGTTCCCGGCAGTGGTGGATTGCGGAAAAAAGAAATCACAACCCACTCATTCTTGTCATTTTGTTTTGCTATCAACCCCGTTTTAAATCCATCAAAATGCTTTATGAATTGTGTTGCCCCATTTTTTGTTTTTTTAGACTCATCCGGATGGTTAAATGTTTCCCAAGCAAGAGCTTTTGTTAAGCCGCGTTCTCCAATTCTTTGTAATGCATGGTTTGTAAAAATTAAATTAAAATATTTCATCTCCTAAAGAAGATTAAATTCGCAATTAGAAGTGAAGCTAGAGGAGGGTCGGGGATAAAAATATTTTCGGCGATAAAATTCGAAGCAAAAATAAAGTTAAGGAAAGCAACACTAGTACCGAATAAAAGCTGTTTATTTCTACTGAACGGTGAAGTTATTGGCTCAGGAAGCATAACTATTGAAAAAAAGATAATCGTAGGGTTAAGTAGGGTGGTAAGAAACACATTAGGAGAAAAACTTCCGGAAGTTGCAAGAGTTAAGAGGATATAGGTAATAAAGAACGCTACAATCGTAAAGTGTCTCCTCATTCGATATACGGATATGTATAGAGGGGAAAGTAAAATAATGTATAGAATTAGAGTTTGGATATTCAAGTTGCCTGAATATTGAAAAGAGGTTCCCCACCAGGCTACGGGCGCACCAAAAATATACCCTCCGAGTAATAGTCCGATTACTGCGGGATTAAATATGTGCTTGTTATTGATTCGGATAAAATTTTTTATAGCTATGGAAATAAATGCAATTGAGGAAATTTTGTACCAGGCAAGCGTTGGATCAACAAGGATAGCTATTATCATTCCTGTTGCCATTGTCGCATGAGGGATGAAAAGTTTTCTTATCCTAACGTAGGAGATTAGAAGATCAAACAGAATCGTTGAAACGCAAGATACAATTAGAACACGGATATATTGTTCAAAAGGCAACTGCCCAAAAGCAGAAAGATATATGGCAATAAGAGCAAAAGACAATTGGACTTTTGGCAATTTTAGTTTCTGTAATAATAATTTTCGCATGATTCAATTATAGAATTTTTTGACTATTTATCAATCGTTTGGTAGAATCCTGATATGTCAACGCAAGAAAATTTAAGCCGATTGGGAGAGGTATATCATAGAGCTGCAGCCCATGGGATAGACGGGGCGGAGCATATCCGAAGAATCATTCAGGGAGCAGTACGGGTTGGAAACCCCTTTGTACATCCAGATGATCACTTTATTGTTTTAGGCGTTGATGGCTTTGACGGAAGTATATTTCCTTGCGGCTCGTTTAATACTCCCGAAGAAGCTGAGACAGCTGCAAGAAAAAAAATAGAAGAGGAGCCTCTTTTTTCGGACAGCGAAGAAATCTCTACGTCATTTCATGTTTTTAGCAAAGATGGATGTCATATACCATTAGAAGATCCTTCATAATTGGTTACAATAATCAGGTAGGCTTCTTTTCTTGAAGAGCGAAGCTATTTAAACTATAATATTTAGATATGTTTAGGCCCGTTACCCCAAAGGTTAATTTCCCAAAACTTGAGCAAGAAATCCTAGAATACTGGAAGAAAAATAAGATTTTTGAGAAGTCTATCGAATCTCGTCCAAAAGACAAAATATGGACACTCCTTGACGGCCCACCATTTGTAACAGGCATGCCGCATTATGGATCTCTTCTTTCAAGTATTCCAAAAGATTTGTTCGGCAGATATTGGACAATGAAAGGTTATCGAGTCCGCCGCGTCTGGGGTTGGGATGGACATGGTCTTCCAATAGAGAATAAGGTAGAAAATGCACTCGGCATAAAGTCTAAAAAAGAAATAGAAGAGAAAGTCGGGGTTAAAAAGTTTATTGACGAATGCAAAAAATACGTCAATCAAGTTTCGGCAGAATGGGAATGGTACGTAGATCACATTGGGCGTTGGGTTGATTTTGAAAATGCTTATAAAACATGGGATAAACCCTACATGGAGTCTGTCATGTGGGTTTTTAAACAAATGTATACACGCGGATATATCTATAAAGGGTTACGCGTTGGACTATACTGTCCTCATTGTGCCACTCCTATCTCGAATTTTGAAGTTGCGCTTGACAATAGCTATAAAGAGGTTCTTGATCCTTCGACTATATATAAATATCAATTAGAAGATGAAAAAGGCACATACATTCTTGCTTGGTCTACGACTCCGTGGAATAAAATCGTAACACTGGCTTTGGCTGTGAATCCCAAACTTGACTACGTAAGGGTTCAGAAAGATAGCCAAAACTACATTCTTGCAAAGGCTGCTCTTGGGCGTACGATGGATATGCCGCTGGAAATAATAGAGGAGTTTAAGGGGGCAAAGTTAGTTGGGAGAAAGTTTGAACCTCATTACAACTATTACAAGATTGATCCCGATAAAAAAGCTTTTGAAATAATCGGCGGGGAATTTGTTACGGCCGATGAAGGAACGGGTGTCGTCACGATTGCAGCCTACGGAGAAGAGGACTTAGCGGTAATGGAAAAGGAGAATATTCATATTGAAATACATTTAGATGAGGAAGGTATAATCAAAGATAACATCCCAAAATTTGGGGGGATGCATTATCTTAAAGCAAACAAAGCTGTTAACGAGGATCTTTTATCAAGGGGATTAGTTTACAGTGACGAGAAATTAATCCACAATGTTCCGCTTTGCTGGCGGTGTGCAACTCGCCTTTATTATGCTCCAATTGATGCATGGTACGTAAATATTCAAAAGCTTAAGCCGGAAATGAAAGAGACCAACGATAAAATAAACTGGTTTCCAAAACACTTTAAGTACGGCAGATTTTTAAAAAGCCTTGAGTCAGCACCGGATTGGAACATTTCACGGAATCGTTATTGGGGGTCGCCTGTTCCTGTTTGGGAATGCGAGAATTGCGATAATCGATTTGTTCCAGGTTCAATTGATGAACTTGAAAAAGCAAGCGGTTCTAAAATTGCAGATTTGCATAAACCTGAGATTGACGAAATTAAAGTAAAATGTGAGAAATGTGGTGGAGATTCCATTAGAACACCTGAAGTTCTGGACTCATGGATAGAGGCAGGATCTGCATCTTTTGCGGAAAGACATTTTCCCTTCGACTCCAAAGAAAAACTTGGAGATTTTTTTCCTCCCGATTTTATCGCTGAATACACGGGTCAAATAAGAGCTTGGTTTTACGTTCTGCATGTCATAGGCGCTGCCCTATATAAGTCTAGCGCTTTTAAAAACGTTGTTGTTGAGGGTGTAATTTTGGGTAATGACGGCAGAAAGATGAGTAAAAATTACGGAAATTATCCAGATCCCAGGATGATGCTTGGGACTTACGGAGGAGATGCTTTAAGATTGTATCTCTTAAGGTCTCCGGTTATGAAAGGCGAAGATATTTTAATTTCTGAGGAACAATACAAAATGTCTGTTCGCGGGACGCTTTTAATTTTGTGGAATGTTTATAACTTCTTTGTAACATATGCTAATGCCGATAAATTCGAAACCCTAAATCTTAAATCCAAAACTAGCCCCAAAAACGTTTTAGACAGATGGATTTTATCATTGACTAATCGGTTAATTAAGGATATAACTAGAGCGCTTGATAGCTACGATACAGTTTCTGCAATAACAAAGATTCAAGAGTTTGTTAGTGATTTTTCAACGTGGTACATTCGTAGATCTCGGGATAGAGTTGGACCCTCAGCGGAAAATGAAAAAGATAAGGCTGCCTTCTATACTACTTGTTATAAGGTACTAATAACCGTATCGAAACTCCTTGCTCCTATTACCCCATTCGTCTCTGAGGAAGTATATAGAAATTTAACAGGTGAGGAGTCAGTGCATTTGGCTGATTGGCCCCAGTCTAAGGACGAGTTAATTGACGAAGATCTCGAAAAACAAATGCATGATGGACGACTCTTGGCATCGGGATTTCATGAATTAAGAAAAGAGAATAACATAAGACTTAAAATTCCACTTTTAAAATTGAGTTATATTGGTCCACGAGAGTTAAGCTCCGAAGTTTTAAAAATAGTATCTGCTGAAACTAACGTTAAGAATATTGATTTCTGGGGAATTCAAGATAGTTTCGGATTTGGTGGTGAGATTGGAGATGCGATTGCCAGTTCGAATCAAGACGCCACAGGGGGAGAGGCGCGTGAAATAATAAGAAAAATTCAGGCGGAGAGGAAAAACTTGGGGACTAGGCTTGATGAAATGATAGATGTTGAACTTTCTGATTGGCCAAAAGACCTAGAAAACGAAATTAAGAAAAAGGCTCTTGTCGATAAGCTATCAAAATCAGATGGGTTTCGTGTAATAAGAAAAAATGCATAGATTTTCGATTAACCGTTTGGATCTTCCGATTATAGTCCCAGCAATCCTAATTGTTCTTTTGTCGCTTTCAGCATTTTATTCTATTGATTTTGGAATTTTTAGACAACAATTAATTTTTCTTTTTATATCCTTAATCGCATATGTAATTTTTTTAAATGTGGACTATAGAGTCTTTGGCGTATATGCAAGATATTTATATTATATTATGATTGCCTTGCTTCTGTTGCTTTTTGTGATTGGAATTGAGGCAAGAGGAGCAGTGAGGTGGGTAGACGTTTTTGGTATAAGAATTCAATTCTCTGAGATAATTAAGCCTTTTTTTATAATAGTCATGGCCTCTTATTTGACATCAAATAAAGATAGATCATTTGCTAAATTCTTAAAATCTCTTTTAATTTTATTGCCCATATTCATATTGACCCTTAGACAGCCAGATCTTGGAAATGCAGTAATATATTTCTTGCTTGTTGTATTCATGCTTTTTATGTATGGTTTTCCACTAAGGTATTTTTTTCTTATGGGGATATCAATTTTAGTACCATTGCCTACCTTCTATAATCTATTACTGGATTATCAAAAACAAAGAATATTAAGTTTTATTAATCCCACTGTTGATCCTGTAGGTTCTTCATACAATACCATACAGTCTTTAATTTCTATTGGAAGTGGTGGCTTTTTGGGAAAAGGATTTGGAGATGCAACGCAGTCAATATTAAAATTTCTGCCCGAGAGACATACGGATTTTATTTTTGCTACTATTTCTGAGAACCTTGGATTTTTGGGCGCAGTATTCCTGCTTTGCTTATATGGATATTTATTATACAGAATTTATAAAATACGAGAGGTGGTAAGGGACAGATTCTCCGAGATGCTTCTCGTAGGGTTTTATTTTATTTTTTTAATTCATATTTTTTTAAATATCGGAATGAATATAGGAATTGTCCCAGTTGTAGGTATTACGTTGCCGTTTGCTTCCTACGGAGGAAGTTCTCTTCTCACGTCGTTTATAATATTAGGAATTATTTCATCCATCAAGTATGACTTTAATAAACGTACGGCTCTGGAAATAACATAGCATATCTGGTAAAATAGCTAATTATGGAATATGCGGTAATAGAAACAGGCGGAAAACAATATAAAGTTAAAAAAGGCGATATTCTTGATATTGACAACCTTCCTGAATCCAAAAACGGCACAGTTGCCTTTGACAAGGCACTTCTTTATGTAAATGATTCAGATGTAAAGATAGGCAAACCTTACCTTGCAAACTTTAAAGTCTATGCCAAAATTCTTGAAAATTTAAAGGGAGAAAAAATTCGAGTATCAAGATTTAAGGCAAAATCAAAGTATAGAAAGGTAACGGGATTCAGGGCATTTTTAACTAGAATTCAAATTGATAGAATTGAGAATAAGTCTTCTTAGTAATCCATTTTTATACTATCAACCAGGAATAAGGCTTTGGTGATATGGTTTGCATCTCTTGATTAGTGTGAAAAACATTGTTATAATAGTATCGTTTTCACAGGACAATTAGAATATGGCACATACAAAATCACAAGGAGCGGTAAGAGGAAATCGCGATTCAATTTCTAAAAGACTTGGTGTTAAGATTTACGGTGGAGAAAAAGTTATTTCCGGAAACATTATTGTAAGGCAACGAGGATCTAAACTCATGTCCGGTAAGGGAACAGCGATGGGCCGAGACTTTACAATTTTTGCCATGTCAGAAGGAGTTGTAAACTACAAATTACGTAGGGGCAAAAAGTATGTTGAAGTAAGCAGCCCAACAATGTAAATGGATAACGATACAATAGGCAGACTGATAGAAATTGAAACAGCTGTTCTTCAATCAAATCCTCTTCAGCCTCGTGGTTTAATAAGTCCTGAGTCGCTTACCGATCTTGTAAATTCAATTCGCGAGCAGGGGATTCTTGAGCCAATTATTGTTGCTAAAACTCCGGCAGGATATCAAATAATTGCAGGCGAAAGGCGTTGGAGAGCCGCTCGGATTTTGGGTCTTGGAAAAGTACCCGTGGTGATGCGCGAAACAACTCCACAAGGTATGCTTGAAATGTCGATTGTTGAAAATGTTCAGAGGGAAGACCTCAATCCTTTAGAGCGGGCACTAGCCTATAAAAGACTGATTGATGAATTTGGAATTTCCGTAACCGAGGTAGCAAAAAGAGTAGGGAAAAGTTTGCCCTATATTTCGAACTCAATTCGTTTATTGACCCTACCTGACGCTATTAAGGATGCTCTCGCTGCAGGCGTTATAACAGAGGGTCATGTTCGTCCACTCATATCAATTGGAGATCAAAAACTTATGCTCCAGGCATTTAAAAAGATTTTAGTTGAGGGAATTTCGGTTCGAGGAGCTGAAGAGGTTGCAAGACAGCTAAAGGTTGAAGTACAAAAGAAAGATCCTCATAAAAAGATGGATAAACTTTACATACCCGAACTTAATGAGAAGGCAAAAAATCTCATGGAAAAGAAAGGTTATTCAAAGGTTCAATTTGACCAGACACAGAAAAAGGGAAGAGTACTGATTGAGATAAATGGGGATCCCAGTGAAACAACTTCCGTACTTGAGGAAATACACAATAAGCTCTTATCATAGTCAGTTCATATTATAGTCTGCGTGATTGACCAATCTGATTCGATTTAAAGGCCAATAGACAAAAAAAGATTTTCCTTTGATTTTTTCTCGCGGCACGAATCCCCATTCCCTCGAATCAGAACTGAAAGTCCTATTATCCCCAAGCACAAGGTAATTATTTTCAGGAACAATCATGGGGATGCCTTCTTCTAGGAATTTGCCCGAGTACGTATTTACTCCCAATGGCAGATATACTGATTCATCGAGCCTTATTCCGTTGATTAATATATATCCGGCTTTTATCATAACTTCATCGCCCGGAATTCCTATGGCCCTCTTAATGAAGTCCTTATCGTGGTCAACAGGGGATTCAAAAACCACAACATCCCCACGCTCGATTGAACTGAATTTCAGGGTTATCAAATTAGTCAAGATATACTCACCGTTGTGATAGTTTGGGTACATAGATTCACCATTTACTTGGAAAGGTCGAAACAAAAAAGCATATATAATGACAAAGATTGCACCTGCTATTACAAGAGTTTCTACTAAATCTATAAGAATCGCATAGATTTTTCTTAAAATTGGCATAGATTATATTGTTGCGTAATATAGATAGAAATTCAACTATGAGTTTGATAGAATGTTCAAGCATAGTTCCGCATGCATAGCTCAGTTGGTTAGAGCGCCCCGTTCACATCGGGAAGGTCTCTGGTTCGAATCCAGATGCGTGCACATGATGATTCTATTTTTTACTAGGAACTTTTATCCTAGAATTGGAGGAGTGGAGAAGCACGTGTATGAAATAAGTCGTGAATTAATTAAGCGAGGAAATGAGGTAACGATCCTAACAGAAACTTCACCAGGCATTAAGGCAAGAAGCAAAAATAATTATCACTTAGCCGATCGAAGTGATACATACAGCATCAATTTAGAACAGGCCTTTAAATCAAGCCAAAGCGATACATTTGAGGCAAAAAAAATAAAAATAATCAGAGTAAATTTTGGGAAAGAAGGTTGGTTTAAAAAAATCCGGGTTTGGATAAAATTATTTGGGATGCTCAATGTTATAAGGCATGCAGATGTTATCCATTGCCATGATGTCTTCTTTTGGTATCTACCTTTCCGATTCTTATTCCCATTAAAAAAAATATATACAACGTTTCATGGATATGAAACAAAATTTCCTCCAACACTAAAAGCAAAAATAGTAAGAAAAATTTCCGAGGAGCTTTCAAATGGGAACATTTGCGTTGGTGCCTTTATTAAAAAATGGTATGGGACAAAGACTGACTTTGTAACATACGGAGGGGTAGAAACTCAAAATTTAAAACTCAAAACCCAAAACTTTAGTAAAAATAGGAAAAGATTAAGTATTCTATTGTTGGGACGACTGGAAGAAGATAATGGGGCAGTAATATATCTTGAGGCACTTAGGATTCTTAAGGATCACAATGTGCCCTATAATTTAACAGTGCTGGGTGATGGCAAATACAAAAAAAGATTTGAAATATATGGAGTAGTAAAAGGATTCGTAGTGGATTTGGATAAATATATTGATCGAACAGATTTTATGTTCGCATCATCATATCTATCAATATTTGAAGGTATAGTTAGAGGTAAAATTGTGTTCAGTGTTTTTCAAAACAGGCTTAAAGAGGATTACTTAAGGCTGACTCCATTTAAAAATTACATATATATTGCCGGGAATAGTGATTTGTTAGTTGAAAATTTACTTCTAGCTCGTAATAACGTTAACAAGACCCATAGTATGGCTAAAAAAGCTCATAATTGGGCAAATAAAAAGACTTGGGGTGAAGTAGTCAATATGTACCTAAAACTTTGGAAAGTATGAAAACTTCTTTGATTGCAACAGTTCTGGATGAGGAAAACTCGATCGGGGCATTTTTGGATTCGATTTTGAAGCAGACGAGGTTGCCGGACGAGGTGGTGATAGTTGACGGAGGATCAAACGATGCTACGGCATCGGTAATTTCCAATTTCAAATTTCCAATTTCAAATTTCAAATTAAAACTTATTCGGAAGAATGGGAATAGGTCGGTTGGAAGGAATGAGGCGATTGGGCAGTCGACCGGAGAAATTATCGCCTGTTCAGATGTGGGGTGTATTTTAGACAGAAACTGGCTCAAGAAAATAGCTTTACCTTTTCAAGACCCAAAAATTGATGTTGTTGCGGGGTACTATAGAGGAAGATCAATTACTGTATTTCAAAAGTGCGTTGTCTCATATGTATTAGTAATGTCTGACAAAGTAAATCCGTCCTCATTTCTCCCTGCAGCACGATCAATGGCTTTTAGAAAGTCTATATGGAGCAAAGCCGGCAAATTTAATGAAAACCTTTCTCATAATGAAGACTATGCTTTTGCAAAGATACTAAAGAAAATAGGTGCCCGTATTGTTTTTGAAAAGTCGGCAGTTGTTTACTGGATTCCAAGAAGGAATCTTGCCGAATTTTATACAATGGTCAGACGGTTTGCTTACGGAGATGCTGAAGCAGGTATTTATAGACCTAAAGCATTGTTTATTATTACAAGATATACGCTTGCGATATTGTTCTTGGTTTTTATCTTGTTGACCAAGTACTATTCACTATTTACTATTCTCTATTTTCTGCTTTTTCTTTATTTACTCTGGGCAATTCTGAAAAACTACAAATATGTCAAACATCCAAAGGCTTTTTTATATCTCCCCCTTCTCCAAATTACCTCAGACATAGCAATAGTTATAGGCATGACAATTGGTTTTTTTAAAAGACTAATGAGACAATAAGGCGTATGGGATATACAGGAGATGTTATTAAGGGAATTTCATGGATCGGCGCACTTAGAGTATCAACTCGACTTTTAACTGTTGTAAGAACTGCGCTGCTTGCAAGAATTCTTGCACCTCATGACTTTGGTCTTTTTGGGATCACAACGATAGTTTTGTCTCTTCTGGAGGCGATTACCGAAACCGGAGTAAATATAGTCTTAATTCAGGAAAAACAAAATATCGACAAATATATAAATTCTGCCTGGATAGTCTCCATTATAAGAGGAGCTATCATAGCATTATTAATTATCGCGTTCTCGCCCATAATATCAGCTTTTTTTAATTCTTCCGAATCTTTAAATTTGCTGCTACTGATAAGCCTTGTTCCTTTTATTCGAGGTTTTATAAACCCCTCTGTTGTAAAATTTCAAAAAGACCTGAGGTTTAATTTGGAGTTTATTTATAGTTTTTTAAGTTTTTTTGTATTTTTCGCAACTGCAATTATTATTGCCCTTATAACAAAGGATACTATAAGCCTTATCCTTGCCTTAATTGCTTCAGCACTTTTTGAAGTATTGGCGTCAAATATCTTCGTAAAACCTTCTCCGCGCATTGAGCTACGGAAAGAATATCTTCTAAAACTTGTGCATCGAGGCAAGTGGCTTACTGTAACAGGTATAGCAAGTTATCTCTACCAGAGTATCGACAATATTGCCATAGGAAGAATTTTAGGAACAAGTTCCTTGGGTCTCTATGATGTTCTTTATAAAATATCCCTGCTCCCCCTTACCGAAATTACGGACGTTGTCGGAAAGGCGACTTTTCCCGTGTATATTAAAATGAACGGGGATTTAGCAAGACTGAGAAGAGCATACCTACGATCTGTTGCTCTAATTTTTGTCTTGTCCGCAGGAGTAGGTTTATTTCTATTCCTTTTCTCCGAAATTATTATATTGTTTGTTCTGGGAGAAAAGTGGTTAGCCGGCGCGCCTGTTCTAAAAGTATTGAGCGTTCTTGGAGTTTTGAGAGCTCTTTATGCATCTATTATTCATCCTTTATATGCTTTGGAGAAGCAAAATTTGGTTACGGGTGTTTCGTTTTTCGGCCTTATGGTTTTGGCCGCAATTATTGTTCCTTTCATAATGTTCTGGGGGATAGTAGGCGCAGCACTCGCAGCCTTAGTTGGAACAGTCGTTGCGCTTCCTCTGGGCTTCTATTTTGTTAATAGGGAACTTACTAAAAAAAAATGACGGTTATTTTCTAATTACTCCGATAATAATTCCGTTTGCATGAGAAAAAGGGGAAAAAAGGGGAATTGTATCGTACATTTTTTACTTCATTCCAGTCAGTCTGTCGCCATAAATTATTTGAAGAAATACGTTTCATAAAATATTGCTCCGAAAAATGAAGTTTATTTTTTTCAATTATATCCTGGAGAATTTTGTTGTAGTATCCAAGAGGGAGTGTACTAAATAAGATTCCATTTTTTTTTAAGTAAAGTTTTGAGATGTGCAACCGCTTTTAGAATTTTATTCTTTTCCTGGGGTATCTCATCCCATCCTACATGCTCGAGAGTAGAAAGACTTAGAATGAGATCATATTTCTTTGCTGGCTTATAGGAGACAACATCTTCATTTATTACCCCGGGAGCTATTTCATATTTGTCAAGTACGTCATGAGAAACCGGAAAATAGTGATTCAAAACATTCCCGACTTCTAAAATTTCCTGTGTTTTATAATTTTCTAGCAGTTTACGACCGACAGGCACTTCAATAGCTCGTTCATTCCGCCAGGTAAAATTATGGGGATGCACAAAATAATGATAGTTTTTTCCATTAAAAGAAAAGGATTTACTAGCAAGCGTCACTTTTGCGAGGTGATAGGAAGAGAAATCCTTTAACCGTCGAAAGCGATTTGATATGAAAAATTTAATCCCATGATTAATTATTTCATTTTTGTAATAACTAAAATTTGATCTAATTTTAGTAACGATAGGCATTTTGAAATAGTTTATCACAGCTATTCACCCTATGATACAATTGTTTCATGCTTAAAGGTGGGAAGGTTCGGGTGAATTTAGGATCCGGATCTGATTATATTCCGGGGTGGGTAAATGTAGATATTGATACGACCTGGAGAGTTGATGTTGTTGCAGATCTTCGGAAGCCATTTCCATTTAACGATAACTCTATTGATGAAATAAAAGCTTCTGATATCCTTGAGCATTTTACCAAGGAAGACGGGACAATATTTTTGAATGAGTGCTATCGAGTTCTTAAGGTGGGAGGAAAACTTTTTTTGAGAACGCATAATATACATCAGATTATAAACCAGTTTGGGAATGATCCAGAGGTTATGATTCACTTTATTTATGGGAATACTAAGAATGGCGGACTTTTTGGTGCGCATAAATATGCTTATACAAAAGATTCGCTTCGAAGGATATTAATTAAGACCGGTTTTCAAATTTCATCAATCGAAAAAGGGACGACAAATTTTATTGTTAACGCAGTTAAGCAAAATAAAATTATAAACAGAAAGATGTATATTGCTGTTATCCAGCAGACGCCCGACATAGGTGGTGCCGAGACCTATATGTATTCGTTGATTGAAAAATTTCTTAAAGAAAAGAATACAGTCACTCTTGCAACTAATCTCGACAAATATATAGCTATGTATAGAAATTATCCTGTTAGGATCAATAAAATACCGGTAGTTCTTGACTTTATTGGAAATATTAAAGGTTTGGTAAAATCAGTTTTTTTTCTTCCAGTAGCAAGTATTTTCTATTGGAGATTATTATCAAGCTATAAGAAGGACGGAGTAGACGTGATTTTAATGAGTGGTTTTTCAGAAAAAATGCTGGTTTCTTTTTTCTCTCTTCTATTTAAGATTCCTGTGGTCTGGATTGAATTTGGACCTTTAGAATCCATATTTCGCAGAAATTTTCACGTTCCTCGGGTTTTATATAGGTTACTATGCAGTATCCCGAAAAGCGTTATAGTTCCCACAGAAAATACAAAAAGAGATTTAATGCAATATGGAAAAGTTTCCTTATCAAAGCTTTTGATAATTCCATGCGGAGTGGAAATAAAAAAAGAAAGTCATAAAAAAAAGTTAATAATTCAGGAGTGGAAAAACAATTTCATCATAGGAAACATTTCGCGATTAACGCGAGAAAAAGGTCAAGAGTTCATAATTCAGGCGGCACCAATTATGCTAAAACGGTGTCCGAAAGTGAGGTTCTTGTTAGTGGGTGATGGACCTGACAAAAAATATTTTGAGGATTTAACAAAAACAGTTGGCGTTCAAGACAAATTCAAAATTACAGGATATGTTAATGATACGTCTGACTATTACAGCTTTTTTGATATTTTTATTTTTTCTACTTTATGGTCGCTCGAAGGGTTTGGTTTAGTAGTTGCTGAAGCAATGTCATATGGAATTCCTGTTGTTGCAAGTGATTTTGGTCCTGTTCCTGAAATAATAGAAGATGGAAAAAGCGGAATCTTATTCAGGGCGGGGGACAAAAAAGATTTGGCCCGTAAAGCAACAGCTTTGATTTTAGATTCTGAGAAAAGAGACCGGATAGCAAGGCAAGGATGGGCACGGACAAAAAAGCTTTACGATATTAATCTAAGTTCAAAAAAAGTCCTAGAAGTCCTTGAGGATTCCACATTATGAGAACTAAATGGTTTAGTTTCAAATTCGGAAAAATTATTTCACTCTTTATCATTGTTATTGCAGGAGCATTTTTGCGATTTGATAGACTCGGAGAGCTAATGCCATTTATTGGGGATCAGGGGTGGTTCTATCTTTCGGCTCGCGATATGATTCTAACAGGTAATATCCCGCTTGTTGGGATCACATCAAGCCATACCTGGCTTCATCAAGGACCCTTATGGACATATATGCTTGCCAGTACGCTATGGATTTCGAATTTCAACCCCGTTTCTGGGGCGATTCTTGCAGCGACTATCGGTGTTGCCTCAATATTTTTGATTTATAAACTAGGGGAGGAGTTCTTCTCTAGAAACTTCGGCTTGATTGCGGCTCTAATTTACGCTACATCTCCCCTTGTTGTAGTCCACGAAAGACTCGCTTACCACACAAGCCCTATTTCATTTCTGGTTCTCGTGCTTATTTATTCTTTACTTAAGGTTGTAAAAGGTAAAGAAATATTCGCACCACTAATCGCCCTATCTCTTTCATTACTTTATAATTTTGAACTTGCAACGGTGGTTTTCATTCCATTTATATTCTCTTTCCTCGTATATGGAGTTTACAAGAAAGCGAAATGGATAAAATACTTAAAAAGTCAAAAAATTATCCTATTCTCTAGCTTAGCTTTGGTAATTCCTATGATTCCCGTATTAATTTACGATTTTGGCCACGGCCTTCCGCAAACCTTAAAATTTGGCGCGTGGTTTATATATAAGGGGCTTCAGCTAATCGGAATTATCGAAAAACCCGCTGTAGAGCCTTTCTCTACAGTCGTAGGGTTTTTCGTGAATAAAGTATCATTATTAATCTTTTCACCGAGCGTTCTTCTTTCGATAATCATACTTACTTTTGCCCTCATTTTCTCAACAATTTATATTCTTAAGAAAAAAGACCCTTTTTCCCAAGTGGTACTGATTTTTATACTGACAACAGTAGGAATAATCGGATTCTTTGGGGCCGGTGCAAGATCCGAGGCATATCTACCCATGCTTTTTCCGGGAATAATTCTTTTAACCACTTTTTCAACTTATTCATTATTCGAAAATAAGTTATTTGGAGCGATAATAGTAATATTAATTTCAATTTCTAATGCCATTTTTATTGTACAAAACAATTACCTAATGGACATTTCTCCGGGATATGGACCTAGTTTTGAGAAAAGAATTGAGGTAGTCGATAAGATTTTGAAACAAGCAAACACTAGCAAGTATAATTTAGAAGGCAAGGGTATCGGTAGCCAATTCGAATCATTTACAATGAACTACGAATATCTTCTTTGGTGGAAAGGGAGTCCTTCGTCTCACGAATTGCAAAACTTGGGTTTTGTAATTGAAGAGAATCAAGGCAGAATTGATGTTAAAATAAGATAATGCCAACTCTTTCAGTTATTATTTTAACCAAGAATGAGGAGAACAATATTCTGGACTGCCTTGATAGCGTAAAAAGCCTGGATGAAATCATTATCGTCGACGATTATTCGGATGATAGGATGCAAGAGATAGCAAAAAGATTTGCCGGCAAAATAAAAATCTTCCAACATAAACTTGATGGAGATTTCTCCACACAGAGAAACTTTGCGCTAAATAAGGCAACTAGCGAATGGGTATTATTTCTTGATGCAGACGAAAGACTGTCGGAAGGCCTTGTTCGCGAAATCAAGTCGAAAATCAAGAATAGCAATTTTGAAGGATTCTTCATCAGGAGAAGAGATGTTTTATGGGGAAGGAAATTAAAGCATGGTGAGACAGGGAACATAAAACTTTTACGCTTGGCTCGTAAGAATGTTGGTAAGTGGACAGGAAAGGTTCACGAAGTTTGGAATGTTGGTGGAAACATTGGGGAACTCGATAATGAATTAACTCATTTTCCTCATCAAAAGATAAGAGAATTCCTAAGTGAGATAAGCTTGTATTCCTCCATCAGAGCAGAGGAATTGCATCAAAAAAAAGTAAGGGTTTCAGCCTTAGACGTTATTCTTTATCCTAAGGCTAAATTCTTCTTGAACTATTTTTTAAGATTGGGATTTCTTGACGGATTACCAGGTTTGATTGTGGTCTTGATGATGAGTTTTCATTCATTTCTCGTTCGCGCAAAACTCTGGTTGCTCCAAAATGAAAAGTAAGTCGATTTTGGTAATTTTTATGTTACGAATGGGCTTTTTAAAAAGAATATTTTTAAACTGATATATGCAATTATTGGTTAACATGTTAATCTTCTCCTTACCTTTTGGGGTTATTCTTCGCATGACCCCGATTTCTAACGTATCTATATACCCCTACGATTTATTCGCAGGTTTAATTTTTTTATTAGTTGTTTTTAGAATTATCATTCGAAGAGAAAAAATAAGAGAAAGGAAGCTCCTTGCTATGATCGTTTTATTTTTATCGGTCGGCTTTATTTCGTTGGTGGTAAATTCAGGGCACTTGTCGGTTCAATCGTTCTTAACCTCGCTTACTTATTTAGTAAGATACGCCTCCTACGTAAGCATTATTTTTGCATTTCAATTTTTAGATCGGAAGTTTAAGGAGTCTATTAATCTCAAATTAATTGCGGCAGGAACGGTCTTTACGATAGCGGGATATATTCAATACTTACTTTATCCAAATCTTAGAAATCTTTATTATCTTGGATGGGATGAGCATTTGTACAGGCTTTTCTCGACATTTCTTGATCCAAATTTTGCCGGAGCGTTCCTCGTTCTTTTTTTGATTTTGTTAAGCGAGAACATTATTAATCGATTTAATAACATAAGAGGAAAGTTTATCTTTCTGTCAGTTGTATGGAGTTTGACTTTAATAGCAATTATACTCACCCATTCAAGAAGCGCATTTATAATGTTGATTGTAGGGATAAGCACTCTTCTTGCGTTGCATAAAATGTACAGATTTATAGCAATTAGTGGAGGCGCTTTTATTATTCTATTTTTTTTACTTTCGAATACACATTTTGAAGGTCTCAATCCTTTGAGGATCGCATCTATTGAGGCGAGAATCGAATCGGCGCAAGATGCGCTTGAAATTATTAGTAAAAATCCAATTATAGGTGTGGGGTTCAATGCCTATAGATATGCTCGAATTAGATATGATCTGGTAGATGTAGAAGGTACGCTAGTAAGCAATTCTGGGGCGGGAACAGACAACAGCTATTTATTTGTCCTGGCGACAACAGGCATTTTAGGGTTTATAATTTTTCTTGACTTTTGGGTTAACATAATTAAAGTATTAGTCCGAAATCTCCATTCAGAAATTTACTCGAGAACAGCTTTTGCTTCCATTGTGGGTCTCCTAGTTAATACAATATTTATAAATAGCTTATTTTATCCTCCAGTAATGGCTTGGGTATTTATTTTGATTGGGTTTACGGTGAATAGGAAACGGTAAGTTCGCGTTTTACCATTTTACCTGCAGAATTCTCTGCGGTTATGTTTAACTTATTTTCTCCTTCGTTTAGTTTGAATATGTACGAGAAATTGCCATCTGGGTCGACTATTGCGATAAAACCATTAATGCGAACCGTATTTTCAGCATCGGTTTTGCCCGAGACGGTTATCTCTTGGTCGGCTTTTGCAAAAGACGCTTGATTTTGAGGATTATCTATCTCAAGCTTTGGGTCGTCTTTGACATATGATATCCTATAATCTTCTGTGAATTCACTTATCTTGCCATTTCTTACGGTTCTGGCTTTGATTACATTTTCTCCATTAATAAGCTCTACGTCATCAACTTTAAATTCAAATGAATCAAGGTTGATAGTTCTATATTTCAATCCATTTAAAAAAAATTCAACCTTTCCATCTTCATAAAACCCTCGTCCGGTTATATTAATATTCGATGAAGGAGTCGCTTGAGGAATGGAATCAAGTACTGGCGGTTGAAGATCTGCGTCTGAAACGATAGTTGTTGTTTGTCTTGTTTTGCCAGTAATTATGTCAATTATCGAACCCGTTGTACCAATTAGAATAGGACCAAAGTTTAGGGTAACAAAAATTAAAACAACAATTGTAATAAGGGAGATATAAAGTTGCCTTCTATTTTGTTTTAAAGACCTTCTTACAAGCCTTGATTGAATCATTTTATGCCCCGTGTCTCCTTCTTACTTTTTCGGCAACCTTGAGTTCCAAAATAGACATTTTAAGGTCTTTATCAACGGTTGTAAAATCTAGCACATCTAATTTTTCTTTAAGTTTTTGCTCAGCTTGCCGTTTTCGTTCTTCGGATTTAGCCATTTCAATGTTTTCTGCCCTTATTGCATAGTCTGATAATACATGGGCTGAATTATTCTTTATTTCCAAAAAACCACCTGAGATTACAAGGGTTGTATCTTTGTTTTCAGAATTAACACGTACTTCGCCTTCTGTTAGTTTCGTAAACAAAGGAGTATGGTGAGGCAGTATGGTAAGTGTTCCGTTATATGAGGGTACAGAGAAAGAATCAACATCTCCTGCAAAAATAATCCCAGTTGGTGCAACTATTTCAAGAAATATGGAGTTATTTCTAGCCATGTTTGATAGCTTCGTCTATTGAGCCGACCATAAAGAACGCTTGTTCGGGAGTCTTATCGTGTTTTCCTTCTATAATTTGAGCGAAGCCTTTTACGGTATCTTCAATTTTTACATATCTTCCGGGGGCTCCGGTAAAAATTTCAGCTACGAACATTGGCTGAGTTAGGAATCTTTGAATTTTTCTTGCGCGCGTAACTATTAGCTTATCTTCATCGGACAGCTCATCAATTCCAAGAATTGCAATTATGTCTCGAAGATCTTTATATCTCTGGAGAATTCTTTTGACTTCTGAGGCTACTACATAATGATCTTTTCCAACAACATTTGGGTCAAGTAATCTTGATGAGGAGGTAAGTGGATCAACGGCAGGATAAAGCCCTTGCTCTGCGATAGAACGCTCAAGTGTAATAGATGCATCGAGATGCCCAAATATGGTTGCTGGTGCAGGATCCGTATAGTCGTCAGCCGGAACATAAATTGCCTGCACTGACGTTATAGACCCTTTTTTAGTTGAGGTGATTCGTTCCTCTAGCATTCCAATATCTTCCGCAAGATTTGGTTGATAGCCAACTGCTGATGGCATGCGACCAAGAAGAGCCGATACTTCGGATCCCGCTTGGGCGAATCTAAATACATTATCGATAAATAGTAGTACGTCCTCACCCTTTTCATCCCGGAAATATTCAGCCATAGTTAATGCAGTCAAGCCGATCCTTAACCTGTTCCCCGGTGGCTCGTTCATTTGGCCAAAAAGCATAACAGTTTTATCTAAAACGTCTGCCTCTTTCATCTCTAGCCAAAGATCGGTTCCTTCACGAGTGCGTTCTCCAACACCCGCAAAAACCGAGTGTCCTTTATGCACAGTGGCGATATTTCTTATAAGTTCCTTTACAATAACAGTTTTCCCTACGCCGGCTCCTCCAAAAATTCCAATTTTACCACCTTTTGTAAAGGGTGAAATGAGATCAATTACTTTAATTCCGGTTTCAAGCATCTCGGGCTTAGTTGATTGCTCAGAGAGTGCGGGGGCACTCTTATGTATAGACACATTTTGAGTGTTTTTTCCACCAACAACCTTACCTAGGCCGTCAATTGGATCACCCAGGACATTAAATATGCGTCCAAGCGTTGACTCACCTGTTGGTACTTTAATAGGGGAGTGGGTTCTCATAACTGCCTCTCCGCGCTTCAGCCCGTCCGTTGTGCCCAAGGCAAGAGCTCTTACTTCACCATTTCCAATTTCAAACTCTGTTTCAAGAACAAGTTTTTTGTTGTTGCCAAGATTAATCTCAAGAGCTTCAAAAATTTCGGGAATTTCGCGGTCGAACAGCACATCCACAATAGGACCCTGGATTCTTATAACCCGACCTTCTTGTTTTTTATTTATTTCCTTTGGCATATTGTTAGGCATTATTAGACAGGATTAATAGTTCATTTGTGATTCTTTCTTGACGCGACTTATTATATGAAAGAGTAAGATATTCAGCAATATCAAGAGCATTATTTTTTGCATTTTGCATTGCCATCATTCTTGCCGCTTGTTCTGATGTGAATGCTTCAATGATTGAATTATAAAGAATGACCTCGAGATAATAAGGGAGTAAGTCTTTCAAAATGTCATCAATATTGGGCTCAAATAGGTAGGGGAGTGTTTCGTCTTGCTGTGTTTGCTCAACAGGCAAAACATTCCTTACGGTTGGGATTTGAGTAAAAATCGAATTAAACTCGTTAAATAAGATTCTGAAAGATGAAATATTTTCAGACTCATACACCTGATTTATTATTTCAATAAGCTGATAAACAACTGAGTAGGGCGGAATTGTTGTGCCCATATTAAATTCGGCCAGAAGTTCACCCTCAAGGCGGGTACAAAATCGGCTGGCCTTTTTACCTAGTGCGATTATTTTAGTATTCCGATTATCACGCTCAAGAATTTTTTTAAAAAGATTTGTATTAAGCGAACCACAGAGTCCCTTATCAGTAGAGATCACGAGAAGGAGCGTCTTATTTGAGTTTTCACTTCTTATGTACGGATGATTGAATTTCTCTCGGTCTACATGCTTTATCATATTTACTACCAATTCACTTATCCTTTGAGCATAGGGCTTATTTCCTTCAACGGCCGCTTGCGCTTTTTTAATTTTTGAGGCTGAAACCATTTCCATCGCGCGTGCAATTTGGGCAATATTTTGCGCCGTTTTTTTTCTCCTTAACAATAATTGTAAATTTTGTGCCATATGTTAACCCTATTTAAGCGTTTTTAGAAAGTTTTGAATTTCTGTCTCTAATTCCTTAAGTGTTTTTTCATCCATTTTTTCGCGAGCACTGATCTTTTGAACCAATTTCTTATTTTTAGTTTTTATAAAGTCGTGAACTTTTTCTTCAAATAATCCTATTTTCTCAACAGGTAATTCGTCCAAGATTCCGGATGACGCAGCATATATGCTGATAATTTGAGAAGTTTCGTCTAGGGGAGCATATTGTGCCTGTTTCATAATCTCCGCAACCCGCATTCCGCGGTCTAATTGTTTTGTCGTCTGTTCATCAAGATCACTTCCAAATTGAGCAAATGCTGCCAAAGACCTAAATTGAGCAAGGGCAAGCCTTATTGGTCCTGATACTTGCTTCATGGCTTTGGTTTGAGCGGCACCTCCAACACGAGAAACCGAAAGTCCAGCATTTATTGCCGGTCTTAGTCCGGCATTAAAAAGGTCTGTCTCAAGGTAAATTTGGCCATCCGTGATAGAAATAACATTAGTTGGAATGTATGTGGAAACATCACTTGCCTGAGTTTCGATTATGGGGAAAGAAGTAATAGACCCTCCACCGTTTTTATCGGCCATTCTTGCGGATCTCTCAAGGAGACGAGAGTGAAGATAGAATATGTCGCCAGGGTACGCTTCCCGTCCTGCGGGTCTCCGTAGCAGTAGAGATATTTGCCTATATGCCCATGCATGTTTTGATAAATCATCATATATTACTAATACATCGCGGCCTTGATCCATGAAGTATTCAGCAATAGCGGTAGCCGTAAAAGGTGCAAGATACTGTAAGGCTGCCGAGTCAGATGCGGTGGCTGCGACAATAATAGAATAGGCAAGCGCTTCATTTTCTTCAAGCGTTGCGACAATTCGAGCAATATTTCCTCTTTTCTGTCCAATCCCTGCGTAAATACAGATTACCTGTTTTAGGTTCAAATCCTTTTTCTTCTGATTTATTATTGTGTCAACCGCGATTGCGGTTTTGCCTGTATTTCTGTCACCAATGATAAGTTCTCTTTGCCCTCTACCTATAGGAATCATTGAATCGATTGCCTTGATGCCTGTTTTGAGTGGTGTATCAACGGGTTGTCGTTCAATTACCCCTGGGGCGATTTTTTCAAGAGGATAAAATTTACCGGTTTGTTTTAAGGGCTTTCCATCAAGCGGTACCTGTAGAGGATTAATTACGCGTCCAATTAGCGAATCTGAAACATTGACCCCAAGTATCTTTCCGGTAGTTGTAACGCGCATTCCTTCAACAACATTTTGAGACTCGGATAGAAGTATTATTGACACACTTTCCTCATTCAGGTTAAATACTAGTCCGCGAGCACCATTTGCAAAGTCAACCTCTTCACCAAATCCCGCCTGAGATAAACCTGAAGCGGTGATTATTCCATCTCCTACAGATAAAACCCTTCCTTCATTAGTTGCTTTGGGGACAACATCTAATGACTCTAGTTTTCTCTCAATCTGCTCGATAAAGCCTTTAATATCTGATGTTTGTTTGGTGTTGTTTGATGCTGCCATGATAGTTTAATTTTTTAAACCCTTTACGATATTATCTAAATAATTCTTCAATGAAAAGTCAATAACTGTATCGCCAATTTTAACTTTGATCCCGTCTCCGAGTGCGCTGTCTACTTCGTAAAATATATTTTTTCCCTTGAATCTGTGTTCGAGTTCATTTTTAATCCCTAAAGAAAGTTCTCCTGATGCAACTATGCGTACCGAATTTTCAAAGCTCATCCTCTTCAAGTGCATCAGGTACTTAATAAGATATTTTCTCGAAAACCGCTTCAAAACGAATTTTGCAATTGTTTGATCTATATATCCATCCCTGATTGTGAACTTTGCTATTTTTTTTATTTCTTCATCACTCATATTTTTCTAGCAATTTAATATTTCTTTGCAATATCTTCTCTTTCTCTTGTTTTGTGAATATGCCACTTAAAACTCTATCAAGAACTCTTTTGGCAAGATCTATTGAAACATCCTGGGCTTGGATTAGGAGTTTTTCGTGTTCTGTCTCCATTAATTGCCGTGCATCATTCATTAATCTATCAGCCTGTTGTTTTGACTTTTGATAAAGATCAATTCTAATTTCTTCGGAACTAATCTTGGTTTCCTTAACAATTCTTTCCGCTTCAAGTACCGCGTCTTTTATAATTTTATCTTTTTTTAAACCTGCGTCTTCTAAAATAAGCGTCGCCTTTTGCGCATCCGCAAGCCCCTTACTTATTTTCTCTTCCCTTTCTTTTAAAAGTTTTAAAATAGGTTGGTATAGAAACTTTTTAAAAATAAATGCCAATATCAAAAAATTTATTATTTGGGCACTAAAAAATATTGGTTCGAATCCAAAATCTTTAAAAAGCTCCATAGGGACTTTGCGAAATTACATTAACCTGCGAAAGCAAGAATTAATGCGTAGATTGCGATAGCCTCGGCAAAAGCCATTGCCAAAAGCATTGCGGGAAGTATTTTATTTGATGCATCAGGATTTCTCCCGATTGCTTCCATTGCTTTTAATCCAATAATACCAATAGCCAAGGCTGGAGTAATCCCACCAATGGCAATGATCAATCCACCGGATACTGAAATTTCCACTAATATTCACCTCCCTTCTGTGCCGAAGATCTTCTGTGACTTGCGGCTTCTTCGTGATGCGGCGTTATTAATATTGACATGAATACCATTGTTAACATTGAAAATACCATAGCCTGCACTAATGCGACTATAGACTCAAGAAGTAAAAATGGAATAGGCGCAACAAATGCAAATATGGATGAGATAGTATGAATTACTACTTCTCCCGCATATATATTACCAAAAAGACGGAAAGAAAGCGAGATGATTTTTGTCACTTCCGATACAAGTTCCAGGAGTCCTACGAATAAATATATCGGATTGAAAGAGAAAAATCTGTGCAAATATGCTATCGCCCCATTATGTTTAATGCTTAAGAAGTGTGTTGCAACAAGCGATACTGTTGCAAGGGCAAAAGTTGTATTGAAATCACTCGTGGCTGCTCTTAACAGCGGTACAAAATGAACCTCTGTATGGTTACCCGAATTGACTGAAACATCATGAAAAAAACCGATAGATCCAAAACCCGGAAGCAAGCCCAAAATATTAGAGAAGAAAATAAAGAGGAAAAAGCTCGCAAACCAAGGAAAGATGCTATTTGCAAATTTTCCTGAAATCTCCACAGTTAGCGTATAGAATGTTGAAATAGTGGACTCTACAATATTTTGAAGTTTGCCAGGCACTGCCGATAGGTTTTTTTTTACCTTAAAGACAATGGATATCAAGATTACATCAACAAATAGTGTTGCGAGTATACTATTTGTTATCTTGACTCCAAAAAGCACAAAAATAACTTCGGGTGCAAGAGCAACTGCCGCCATAGGCGTTTTTATTGTATAGAATCGCCAATTACTAGTCAATCCTCCGTTTCATTCAAAAAAAACATATAGTTCAAAATATCAAGGGAAAAGTGCGGTGTTGCGAGTTTAATTGTGGGGTGTTTCAAGACTTTCAACAATAATTACCGGTTGCTCGTCTTTAAAATTCAATTTACCATCAATTATTAAAATTGAGTCTTTGGTTAATTGTGGTTTGTATAAATCAAAGACTTTTGGGAAGATTACACATTCAATATTGAATCCTAAGTTATCCTCTAAAGTAGCAAAAGCCATTTCATTATTGTTTTTTCTGGTAAAGATTTTCTTAACTGACGCTAAGATTCCACCTACTCGAATTCTTGTTCCTTCTTTTTCTTCTGAAAGGTTTGCAATTCTGTGAGTGGTTTTCTTAAGTAAAGAATCTGCGGCGTGGTTTAAGGGGTGATCAGTTAAGAAAAATCCCAATAGCTCCTTTTCAAACAATAGTTTTTCTCTATCGGAAAACTCCTCTATATTGTCCTCGATCTTTTCCTCTGTTAAAGACTTTGACTGTTTTGGATCGGAGCCGAAAAGTTCGAATTGATTTTTATTACGGTTTTTTTGATCTTTTGTGATTCTTCCAACAATGTTAGGATATTTCAAGAGAAGTGCGGATCTTTTTCCGAAATCATCCATCGCTCCGGCCTTAATTAAACTCTCTATAGTCTTTTTGTTAACTTTTTGGAGGTCAACTTTTTCACAAAAATCGACAAATCCGACAAGTTTTCCCTCCCGTCTTGCTTCAAGAATTGATGATATAGCTGCAGACCCGACATTCTTTATTGCGGATAATCCAAATCTTATTTTTTGTCCCTCGATGCTAAATTCTGATTCCGAGTGGCTTAGAGACGGAGGTAAAATTTGAACATTAAGTCGCTTACACTCAGCAATTGCCTGGGCAATTTTTTCATTGCCAACCGGTCCCGTTGAACCGCGAGACTCCGCTGTCAAGAGGGCAGTCATAAATTCTACAGGGTAGTGTGCCTTAAGATATGCGGTTCTAAATGCAATAGTAGCATAGCATGCGGCGTGTGCCTTGTTGAAACCGTATCCGGCAAAAGGTGCTATTAAAGCAAAGAATTCACGTGCCTTATTTTCGGTCAATCCATTCGTTACGCATCCTTTCACAAATAACTCTTCCTGTTTTTTCATTTCGGACTGAATTTTTTTTCCCATTGCTTTGCGAAATTTATCAGCATCAAGCCAAGAGTACCCCGCGAGTTTGATTACCGAGAGAAGAACATCGTCCTGATAAGTGAGTACACCGTAAGATTGTTTGAGAATCTCTTCAAGTCTCGGATCGGGATACGAGATAAGTCTTTTATTGTGTTTTCTTGCTATAAACTCAGGAATGTTTGCCATTGGTCCTGGCCTGTACAATGCAACCATCGCTTGAAGGTCAAATATTGAGGTTGGCTTAAGTTCTTTTATGTACCTTCGCATTCCAGCTGATTCGAGTTGAAATATTCCTGTAGTCTCACCTGAGGAAAGAAGATCATATGTTTTTTTATCCTCAAGCGGAAGAGTAGAGAGGTCTATTTCTATTTTCTTATTTTGTCTAATAAAATTTAGAGTCTCTTCAATAATAGTTAGATTGCGAAGGCCCAAAAAATCCATCTTAAGAAGTCCTACTCCGTCTTCACCTACAGTATACATATCATATTGAGTAATTATTCTTTCCCCGTTCGCCTCCCTTTGTAGCGGGACATATTCGGTTAGCGGTTTGTCGGCAATTACAACTCCGGCGGCATGAACCGATGCGTGACGCGCAACACCCTCAAGTTTTTTAGCTAGGTCTAAAAGCCTTTTAGTTTCAGCTTCCATTCTGTATGCGGTTAATAATTCAGGGGCTTGGGCTAATGCGTTTTCAATTGTCATCGCATGTCCTTGCCACCCCGGTGGAATCATTTTGGCAATTCTATCTGGGACCGCATAAGGCATGCCAAGAGCGCGTCCGGCATCGCGAACTGCGGCTCTTGCTTCCATTTTTCCAAAAGTAATAATTTGAGCCACTTTATCCTTTCCATATTTTTGAGTTACATAGCCTATTACCTCATCCCGTCTGGTATCCGCAAAATCAAGATCTATATCAGGGGCAGAAGGGCGATCTGGATTTAAAAACCTTTCAAAGGGAAGTTTAAAGAAAAAAGGGTCAACGTCCGTAATGTTTAGTGAGTATGATACGAGCGATCCTGCGGCTGATCCTCTGCCTGGTCCTACCGATATACCTTTTCTTTTTGCCCAATTTACAAAGTCGGCAACTATAAGAAAATAGGGTTCGTAGCCTCTTTTGGTAATAACCGAGAGTTCGATTTTGGCCCTATCTTTGATTTCTAATGTCACGTTTTTATATCTTTCTTTTAAGCCACGTTCTACAAGCGTCTTTAAATAGTCTACTGCTGTTTTTCCCCGTGGCACCTCAAAACTAGGCATAATCCAACGTCCAAGCTCCAGTTCGAGATCACATTTCTCCGCAATTTTAACGGAATTTTTTAAAGCATCTGGTAGATCAATAAATATAGCTCGCATCTCATCTTGTGACTTTATATAAAAGTCTGGAGAGGAGATCATTGACAGCTTGCGATTAGGCGTATCTATTGTTGTTTGAGTTCCGATACAAAGAAGAATTTCTTGAGCCTGCGCATCCTCGCTTTTTATATAATGATTATCGTTTGTTGCAACAACCGGCACCCCATATTTATTGGATAATTCTATAAGTTTTTCATTTAGTTTTTCTTGTCGTGGGATATTTGGGTGGCGTTGAAGTTCAAGATAGAAGTCGTCATGGTAAATCTCAACGAGCTTTTTTAATCTTTTATTTGCCTCCTGGTCTTGTCCTTTAAGAAGCGGCTCTGAGACATATCCATTAAGACAAGCCGATAAACAGATTAACCCTTCACTGTATTTCTTAAGCAATTCTATGTCAGTCCTTGGTTTGTAGTAGAATCCTTCGAGATTGGAGATAGAAGCTATCTTTAAGAGATTTTTATACCCCGTCAGGTTTTTTGCAAGAAGTATTAAATGATTATAGTCTTTTTCCTCTACGGTTTTTTCATGGAGTGATCCGTTAGAGACGTAAATCTCACATCCTATAATTGGTTTTATTCCAACATCGCGACACGCCTTGTAAAATGTTATCGCACCGTATAAGGCTCCGTGGTCTGTTATGGCAAGAGCGTCCATCCCCAGTTCCTTTACACGTTCAACCATGGGTTTTATTCTTGACAACCCGTCTAGCAACGAATAATCGGAATGATTGTGAAGGTGAACGAAGCCCGCCATATTTATGCCGCCCTTGCCAATATAGCAAAAGGCCTCCTTTGTCTTTTAACCTCTTCTTCGAACGTGCTTCCCGTGGTGTTTAGAAGCTCTATGGGCGTTGTCCCGTCTTTTTCTATTTTTATTGTACCTTCGTGTTTTAGGATTGCTGGATTCTGAAATTCTTCATCTATTGTTGGTTCAAGTACATCTGTTATTCTCATATCATGATTTTCTAATAATATCTGGGAGACTATATCCTGTAAAGCTCGAAATTTATCCATTGCTAATTCTTGTTGAGAGTCGTAGTCCCCTCTTGCCCTGCCCGTTTCTAGGACTACTCTTATATCTATGTCTTTCCTAGGTAGGGGTTTTTCCATTATTCCCCCTATCGCCATCATTCCCCCTTTTTGTTGTCTTTCCCTCATCTTTTTCTCAAACGCCGATATCAAGCTTGATATGTTCATGCGATCTGGTTCTGTAAGTCTTGACATAAAATCCTCATTTGTAACTTCCGCCGGATTTAATACTCCTATTTCTGCTTTCGATATGTCTTCCATCAGAGTTAAATTTTACACTTATTTGAGGGCTTGTTCAATGAATTCGCGAATTCCCCCTGTGGATGATCCCTTAGGTAGTAGATTGCGAACTTGACCGATTAAAAATCCTAAAACCTGAATTTTTCCATTTTTGTAATCTTCAGCCGCCTTTGGATTTGCGGTCAACACTTTTTTAACTGCATTTTTTAGTTCGTCCAAACCGACCGCAAACATTTTATGTGTTGTTAAGATTAATTCCACAAGCTCTGCGGGAACGATTTCGTGAGTGTTGGGTTTCCTATTGATTATAAAATTTGCTATCTGTTTAGGGCTAAGGTTATATTTCGAGCCGTCTTTGATTGCCTGTTCGAAATAGTCAGCACTGACTCTTTCTCTAATAAGAATATCTGCATTGTAGTCTGATATTTTATATTCTTTTATAAAACGCCTTTTTTTTTCGTCGGGTAGTTCTGGTATTTGTTTTCGAGTTTTGTCGATCTGTTCATTTGTAAGCAAAATAGGTGGAATGTCGGGCTCCGGAAAGTACCTATAGTCGTGCGCTTCTTCTTTTGTGCGTTGAGATATGGTGGTATTTTTGTCCTCATTCCATCCGCGCGTTTCTTGTATTGGGGTTTGACCTTTATCTAAAATCCCTGACTGACGAACAATTTCTGATTCGATTGCCTTTGCAACGAACCGGAACGAGTTAATATTTTTCACTTCCACTTTATAGTTCGGCAAGTTTTCAGTTGTTGCCTCTCTCAGGGAAATATTGGGCTCAAGCCTCATATCGCCCTTTTCCATATCGGCATTTGAAACATTAAGATACCTGACGATTTGTTGAATTTTTTGAAGATATTCCGTAACTTGAGAAGAATTTTCAAAATCCGGTTCGGTAACTACTTCAACCAATGGAACTCCACTCCTATTAAAGTCGATCAATGAAATTCTTTTGCCATCGACTTGCGTGTGAGTCAGCTTACCCGTGTCTTCCTCCATGTGAACCCTTCGTATACGAATCGTTTTTTGTTTTGAGTTTTCAGTTTTAAGCTTTATGTTTCCTTTCACCCCAAATGGTTCATCGTACTGTGATATCTGATAGCCTTTTGGGAGGTCAGGGTAGAAGTAGTTCTTGCGGTCGAATTTTGAAACACTTGACACATTGCAATTAAGAGCAAGAGCAATCATTATGCACCAGTCAATCGCGGTTTTGTTTGGAATAGGTAAAGCGCCGGGAAGTCCAAGGCAAACAGGACAGACATAGGTGTTAGGTTCTTTTCCAAAGTAATCAGCCGAGCACGAACAAAACATCTTAGATTTTGTTTTAAGCTCAACATGTACCTCCAGTCCAATTATGGGTTTATATTCCATAAATTCTCCTTTCCTGTGTCTGCTCGAATGCATGGCCGATTTGGAATAAGAGTTTTTCTGAGAAATGTGGTCCTAAAATCTGAAATCCGGTTGGTAAACCCCGATTTGATCGGGGTAAATCACCAATGAATCCTGATGGAACAGCAAGTCCCGGAATTCCTGCAAGATTTGCTATTACGGTATATACATCGGATAGATACATTTTAAGCGGGTCGTTGACTTTCTCTCCAAGTTTCCAGGGGGGAGTAGGAGAAACCGGAGAGATGATTGCATCTACCTTTTTAAATGCTTCGTCGAAATCCCTACGAATTAGTGTGCGGACCTGCATTGCCTTTTTGTAGTAAGCATCGTAATAACCGGAGGAGAGAGTGAAAGTTCCAAGAATTATTCTTCGAACCGCCTCGTTTCCAAAGTTTGAGCGGTCATGGCCGTAACGTATACCATCATATCTTGCCAAATTTGAAGAAATCTCGGAAGAAACAATAATATAGTAGCAAGCAAGTGCGTATTCTGTATGGGGTAGCGATATTTCGACAATTTCTGCACCAAGCATCTCAAGTTTTTTAATCGAACTTTCGATATTTTTCTTGATCGAGCCGTCCAAACCCATCGCGTAATATTCCTTTGGAACTCCGATTTTGATGCCTTTTACGCCTTTTTCTAAATCTTCAAGGTAGTTTTGGGTTTCTTTTTTTGTGGTTGTTGCATCCATTGGGTCATTTCCTGAAGTTACGTTGAGATAAATCGCTGAATCTTCAGTGGTTTTCGTAAAATGGCCAATTGAATCGAGAGAAGAGGCCATTGCGACTATTCCGTAGCGCGAAACGAGTCCGTATGTAGGTTTTAGGCCCACAGTGTTTGTAAAAGATGCTGGTTGGCGAATTGAACCACCCGTATCAGTCCCACTTGCAGCAATGGCCATATTCGATGCCATAGATGCAGCTGAACCACTAGATGAACCGCCCGGTACATATTCGCTATTACATGGATTTTTTGTTGGTCCAAAGTCAGAATTCTCTCCACTTGCTCCATGTGCCCATGCGTCATGATTCGTCTTACCTAAAATTATCGCGCCCGCGTTTTTTAATTTTGAAACAACAGTTGCATCATATTGCGGTATGTAATCTCGAAGAACATTCGAAGCCGCAGTTGTTCTCAAACCCTTAGTCATATACATATCTTTCAAAGCGATTGGAATACCTAAAAGCGGAGCAGTCGAATCATTGTCGCGCTCTTCGTCAGCTCTTTTAGCTTCATCAAGAGCGTGTTCGTTTATTGTCAAAAATGCATTAATATCTGGATTATGTTTTTTAATTTGATCAAGGCACGCCCGCGTAAGTTCAGCACTCGAAAATTTCTTTTCTTTCAAACCCTTAACAGCATCTTTTATCGTAAGTTGGTTTAATCTCTTATTCATTTTCTAGAATTGCATCTACTTTAAATAGTCCATTATGTTTCGAATTAGTTCCTGACAATACTTCTTCCTGAGTTAAAGATGGGGTAGAGGTATCTTCCCGAGTTACGTTTTCAAGGCCTGTAACCTGTGAAGTAATTTCAACGCCTTTTGTGTCTACCTCATTTAGTTTTTCAACGTAAGAAACAATTTCATTTAACTGTTTTTCGAACTTTTTCTCGTCTTCATCCTTTAGTTTCAGATTTGCCAATTTCGCAACGTGTTTAATGTCAATTTTCATATAGTTATTATATTAACTAGTCTGATTGTTAGCAAGAGTGCGGTGTGATAAAATCATCAAATGAAGAAATTTCAGATTGGCATTATTTCCTGTGGTGGCACTATTTCGATGGAGAAGGGAAGAAATGGTGCGCTTGAGCCAAAGAAAACAATCGGAGATATTCTCCGAGCTATAAATTTAAAAGAAATTAGTAGTCGCATTCAAATCTCTTCGGAAAACAGAGTCGAGCTTTTTAAACTGGATAGCACAAATCTCAACCAGTCACATTGGAGACAAATAATAAACTGTGTTGAAAAAATGCAAGATAGCTGTGATGGAATTCTAATTTTCCATGGGACAGACACAATGGCATACTCAGCAACTGCTGTTGGTTTAACTATTTGTCAGAAGTTGAAAATACCAGTCGTCTTTACTGGGGCGCAAAAACCAATTGGAGAAGTAGGAAGCGATGCCACATCAAACGTCGAGCGATCTTTGATGGTTGTTGAAAAAGCTATTGAAAATAAAGTGATTGAGGTTATGATTTTCTTTGATAACCTTGCGCTTAGAGGGGTAAACTCAAGGAAAAGAAGCGAATCTGAATTTAACGCATTTGAGACGCCTAATTATAGCCCCCTTTTTGTAGTTGACGGAATGGGAGTAAGAATTGGAATTGTTGGTAGGAAACACGAGGATATAGTGCGCTCCAAGAATAAAATTGGGGTTAATCTTAGAAACGAATTTTCAAATGGGATAATTCCCTTGTCTATTGTACCAGGTCTTGAGTTGGAGGCTCTTATTGCAATTGCAGAGAGAGATTTTTGTCAAGTAGTCATACTAAACTCGCTTGGCGTAGGCAACGTTCCATCAGAGGGAAAATATAGTATAGTTTCAGCAATTGATCGTATAGTCCACAAAATGAAAAAAATTGTTATTGTAACTTCCCCTTTTGTTGGGGGCAGCGTCAATATGAAAGTTTATTTGCCGGGAAAGCTGGCTATGGAAGCAGGGGCTATTGATGCCGGGAGTATGACGGCAGAAGCAACTTTAGTTAAAACCCGTTTAATTCTTGCACACCCCGAATTTGGGAGGTCAGTAGATTCGTTCAGAAAAGCGCTTTTACTTAACTTTGCAGGAGAAAACCCCTCAAGCCCCTAAGCTCGCTAGTTTTATCATTAGCTTCAGTTTCGCAAGGGGAGAAGTTATTTCAGTCAAAGTCGAATATTGATATGTTTTGTTTCAATTGACATAGCCTTCGTATAATGGCAGAATGTTAGCATGGTAAAAAAGATCTCTACAAATAATAAAACAATTAAGGATACTATGATGGGTGTTATGTCAGAATTCTACGAAGGTGTCATATTTCCTTATTTTGATGGTAGGCTCAACAGTATGGATGGTAGGCTCAGCGATATACAAGAGGACGTTAAGGACTTAAAGGAAGATGTGGGTGACGTTCAGAGAAAACTTAATCAAAATAGAGTGGAGCACGATAGAATTTTTGTGAAACTTGATTCTATAGAAAGTAAAGTAGATGGGCACGAATTAAGAATCAAGAAAATCGAAAAAACCTTACGAACCTCCTAGTTTCTTCAAGATTACATTTCGAGCTTTTGTTTCAATTGAATCATCTAAAGGTTCTAGGTGGAATTTTTTGCCGTACTTTTTTTCAAGAGCTAACGTCAATAATAGATCTGCAAGCTGCGGATTCTTAGGCAGAATTGGTCCATGGAGATAAGAGCCGAAAGAATTTTTGTAAACTATACCTTCTGTTTTATCCTCGCCATTGTTACCGGAACCAGACAGGATGGTTCCAAGTGCCATTGATTTATCCTCGAGATAAGTTTTTCCACCATGATTTTCAAATCCAACAAAAGGTTGCGTTAGGGACTTTATTTTTGGTTCGACCAAAACATTTCCAATGATACGCTCTGCGTATTCGCCGGGGTTTTCAGTATAAAGAGGAAAAACGCCTAGCCCTGGAAGTTTTTTATTATCTGCAGTTCGGTAGTAATAGCCTAAGAACTGATAGGCGCCACAGATAAATAATCCCGGGATACCTTTTTCAACTTGTTCAATTAAGACCTTTCCTTTTTTGCCTTGTAAATCACGGTTGACAATTTCTTGCTGGGTATCTTGGGCACCACCCATAAACAGCAAGTCGCAAGTATTCAGTATTGCGTGTTCGGTATCAAGCGATATGTTTTGAATCTCAACACTGATGCCGCGCCACTGGGCGCGTTTTTGTAAAACAATAATATTTCCACGATCTCCATAAGTACTCATGAGATCGGGGTAAAGCCAACCAATGTTAAGTGAATATTTATTATTTTTTGAATTCATAGGATTTTTTTGCCGGTTAATATTTTGCGAGCTTCTAGCATCGCAGAGTAGGTGGGTAATATGAATAAGGTTTCATTTTGAACACTTTCTTTTATTGCCTGTTCGATTGCACTATCTAAATTCTCAAAAACCAGTGCAGGTTTCTGGGAGTATTTTATACGTAGAGCCATATCATAAGCGCGGTCGCCGGAGACGAATACTTTCGAATTTTTTGGTAAGTTCTCAAAATCTACATCCCAAATCCAAGAAACATCGCGGCCGTCGGGAATTCTATCATTCAGGACAAGAAGAATATTTCCCTTCATATTTAAAGATCGAATAGTATCTATTGATTGATTAAATCCTGCCGGATTTTTTGATAATAATACAAAAAGGTTACGATTCTTATACTTAATTATCTCTTGTCGACCAAAGGCTGGCTTAAAATTCTTGAGAGCTTTTTGGACTTCACCTTTTGAAATACCAAAGGCTTTGGTTGCAACAAGCGCCGCAGCATTCGAATTGTAAATATTGTAGTTGCCAAAAAGCGGGTGAGGTAGGGTTGGGAAAGTTTCGGTTTTAGGATTTGTAAAACCGCAACTTGGGCAGTTAAATTTGCCCATATGCGAATATGACATTTTTTGGTATTCAAGTTTTGTTTGGCATTTAGGACAATAAATAAAATCAACGTCATGGGGGGTTTCTTTTTTGCCCATAAATTTTTCATTTACTCCAAAAAAATAAGTTTTATGTTTCGAGTTTTGCGTAAGATGTGAAAGTTGAGGATCGTCGCCGTTAGTAAATAATAATGTCGTGTCTTTAATATCTACCAGAGCATTTTGCCAGTCTTTTGCAACTTCATTAATTTCACCGTATCTATCTAACTGGTCTCGAAAAATATTTAGCATTAGGATTGCGTACGGTTTTATTTCTTTCAATGCCAGGGAAACGTTTTTTTCGTCTACTTCAAAAATAGCAACGTCAAAATTTAATTTTCCGGTTAAATCAGAATTTTTAATTATTGTAGAGGCTATTCCGTTCATAAGATTAGCGCCTGCTTCATTCCTAAAGACTTTCAAGCCGCCCTCTTCAAGAATTTTATGAAGCATAAAACAGGTAGTAGTTTTCCCGTTAGTTCCTGCAACTAAAACAACTCTGAGCTTCGGATTCTTCTTCAAAATTTGACGAACAAAGCTCGAATTGATTTCCATTGCAACATGTCCCGGCCACGTAGACCCTGAACCAAGATTAAAAGTTCGTGAGGTAAATAAAACAAGTTTCCCAATTAGAATAAGAAGAAAGTTCATGGAACTATTATACAAGAGAATCCTATCACACTGCGCGCAAGATTCGGATGCGGTCCTCAACTGGAGGGTGAGTAGAGAAAAGTCCCGTAAGGAAACTTTTTGCAGCTTTTCCTTTGAATGGATTTTCAATGTAAAAATGGGCCGTTGCATTGCTTGCGCGTTTTAGCGGTTTTGGATCAGCGGCAATTTTTAGGAGGGCGTCCGCAAGTCCATCAGGATACCGAGTGAGGAGTGCACCTGATGCGTCCGCAAGATATTCACGACGGCGGGAAACCGCAAGTTGAATTAAGGTTGCGGCTATAGGTGCTAGGATAGCGGCAATTATTCCAATAATCATAAAGATTTGATTGTTCCTGTTGTCCCTATCGCGATTTCCTCCCCAAAACATAGATCTTAGGAAAACATCAGCAAGAATTGCAATCGATCCAACAAGAATTGAGACAATACCCATAAGCCTAGTATCATAGTTTCCAACATGCGATAATTCATGGGCAATAACGCCTTCAAGTTCTACTTTGCTTAACTTTTCAAGAAGACCTGTTGTTGTTGCAACGGCAGCATGTTTTGGATCTCGGCCAGTAGCAAAAGCATTAAGCGCAGGATCATCCACAAAGTAGACTTTTGGCATTGGAAGTCCTGCTGCGATAGATAAGTTCTCAACTACTGTATAAAGAGTTCGGTGTGTTGATTTGTCAGCTATTTTTGCGCCTGACATAGAAAGAACAATTTTGTCCGAGTTGAAATACGAAAAGAAAGAGATAAGCCCTGAGATAATGAGCATAATTCCTGCAAATGAAAGTCCATACCCAAGGGCTTTCCCCAAAACGAATGACACAACAAAAAAGAAGACTATAAATAAAACTATAATTAACCAAGTTTTAGCTTTATTCGCAGATATTTGGTTGTAGATGGTTGTTGTCACGGAGTTAGAACTTCACTTTCACTTCCTTCTTGTTTTCGTCGTCTGTTTCAAAAAAATCTGTCACGTTGAATCCTAATTGATTTGCAAATAATACTGCCGGAAATGTTTTTATCGAAGAATTGAAGGCTAAGACATTTGAATTGTAAAACTGCCTTGAATATGAAATCTTGTTTTCCGTGTCTGTTAGCTCTTCCTGAAGACTTAAAAAGTTTTGACTTGCCTTAAGGTCCGGGTAGGCCTCAGCTACGGCAAAAATGGATTTTAGAGCTTCCTGAATCATATTATCAGCCTCGGCTTTCTGGTGGGGGGTTTGGGCTTTAAGCATGTTGGCGCGTGCTTGAGTTACCTTTTCGAACACTTCTTTCTCGTGTTTTGCATAACCTTTAACCGTTTCAATTAAATTTGGAATAAGATCAGTGCGCCTTTTAAGTTGGACATCAATTTGCGAAAGTGCTTCACTAATTCTTTCTCGTAGGACTACCAGGTTATTATAAGTAAACCAGAGATATATAATTATAAGTAGTGCAATAACACCAAGAATTAAAGGTAAATTCATGCTAATATTGTTGCACAAAACACGATTTAAGTCAACGGGCGGTCAGCCATTTATAAAATTCACCATACGGCCGCGTATTGAGAACGTCTTTTGCCTCGCACCAGCCGCGTCTTGCAACAGAAACACCATAAAACATGTTGGTCATCATGCCTGTATTATGGCTGTCAGTATTTATAACAAGCTTAACCCCCAGTTTTCTTGCCTCAAAAACTATCGAATCAATGAGGTCAAGTCTATCAGGGTACGCATTTACTTCAATTGCTTTGTTGTTTTTTATGCAAAAATCAAAAATTTTCTCGTAATCAAGTTCATATCCCTCTCTTTGGTTTATCTTCCGTCCGCTAGGATGTGCTAAGATTTTTGCCTTTGGGTGAGACAGACCCTTTAAGATTCTATTAGTCATTTGGTCTCGGGGCGTCCTGAAAACGCTATGTACGGATACTATGGCTGCATCAACATATTTGAAGGCAGTATCATCTATTGCTAAGTCACCACTTGGTAAGATATCGATTTCGAGTAAATTAAGTATATGTATATATTTATTACTCGAATTAAGTTGTTCAATTTTATCCTTCCGTTTTGTTAATATTGAGTAAATTTGATTTTTTGTGTGATTAGTTGTGCTAGGATTATGTTCTGAAAAGGCAAGATATTCATAGTTAAGTTCTCGGGCTCTCTTGAGCATGTCTTCCATTGAATCCGTCCCCATGTCATGGCTTGGTTCAATTGGGAAATTTGAGTGCATATGAAGATCTCCTTTTATGTCTTTCATATTAATTAATCTTGGCAAATTATGTTTTATAGCCAGTTCTATTTCTCCCTGATTTTCGCGAAGCTCAGGGGGAATCCAACTCATGCCTAAAAACCCATAAAATTCCTCTTCTGTTTTAAATTTTTTCATAAAGTCTTTTCCTTCTTGTTTGATTTTTATTCCTTTTTCAGACAGAGAATAACCTTTTTTAAGGGCATACTCCCTGAGCGCAATATTATGATATTTGGAGCCAGTAAAATGCTGAAGAAGTGCCCCAAAGCTATCTTTGTCTTGTGTCATCAAGTCTATTTGTCTTCCGCCAGAAACAAGAATTGAGGACGAGGTGGGTCCTCTTTCAATTACGCGTTCAAGGCCTGGGTATTTTACAAAGTGCTCAATGAGACCTTTTGGATTTTTTGTCGAGACGGCAAAATCTATATCCCCGGTTGTATCTCTCATACGCCTCAAACTCCCAAGAGGAAAGACCTCGATGGCGTCTTTTGACTCTTTAAGGTACTCCTTAACTTTATTTGAGAGTTCGAAAGCATAAGGGAGTGCCATCCTGTTGGATTTTGTTTTGCCGAGCTTAAACTCTTTGAGCGCCTGGAGAATATCGTCCTGCGATTTTTCACCAAAGGTAGGGATTTGAGAGATTTTATTATCCTGACAAGCTTTTATTAAATCATCAATTACGGTTTCTGGATCATTTAACTTCAAAATTGATACAAGCTTGTATGCCTTCTTAGGACCCAAAGTTGTTACATCAAGAAGGGGAAACATGCTTTTTGGTACATGGCTTAAAATGCTATCGAAATGTTTTGAGTGTCCCGACATTAAGAGTTCTTTTATATTCGTTTCAATAGACGGACCAATTCCCGGTATCTTATCTTGGTTATTTAAGACGTCTTTGATCTCGATAGATAAGCGGGTAATAGAATCATATGCTTTTTGGTAAGCTATTATCTGAAATAGATGTTTTTTTTCGTCTTTTATTGTGTAAGCGGCTGCGACATTACGAATAATTTTTGCTATGTCTTGATTTGAAAAGTTTGCCATTATGATGCAATTGTATACCACGATTGATTCGAGATCAATTATTTGGTATTATTAGCCTTACGTCTAATTGGGGTGGTAGCTCAGTTGGTTAGAGCGCCTCCCTGTCACGGAGGAGGTCGCGGGTTCGAGTCCCGTCCATCCCGCTTAACCCCAAGTGGCGTTTCCTCAAATATCAATACGCTATTGACAAATAGGTAAACTACCTTTATATTTTACTAATAATTCTGCCCGCATATCTTCTGTCCGGAAAGGAGTAAGATGACAAGAAGGAAAAGCGGCATTGATAGATTAAATATACTTAAAGCTTCATCTATTGTTTCTGGTTCACGTTCCTACGTAAGTCTTGGTTACGGAGTTCTCGCTGTAATAGTTGTCTTCGCAATCGTTTTTCTTGGGTTAAGAGCGCTTTCGCAAAGGAATACGGATATTGGAGGAGGAGGACAAACTGAGGCGGAAAATGCATACGTAGTAAAGAAAGGCGACAGTCTTTGGACAATTGCAGAGGAAGTCTATGATGATGGTTTTAAATGGACAATAATTGCTGAAGAGAACAGCCTTGAAAGACCCGACGTAATAGAAGTTGGTATGAAACTGACAATTCCGGAGGTTTCAGAAACTCCACCAATAACCATGGAGGAGATTTCACCGACACCGACACAGGAATCTCCAACTACTGTTCCCTTGATTTCTGATGGGGAAAAAATTACAGAGAATTCCTATAGGGTTGTACGTGATGATAACTTATGGAGTATTGCAGTACGTGCATATGGCGATGGGTATAAGTGGGTTGAAATTGCAAAGGCAAATAAACTAGTTAATCCGAACGTGATTCACGCAGGAAATAAGTTTACTTTACCACGCTAGGTATCTCTTTATAATTATGAGTTGGTAACGATAATGTGCTCGAACCTGCAAGAGTTGGTTACTCCTGAGCTAGTTTTATAGTTAAGTATGCTCAAGTCTCATCTTAATATAAAGAGCTTTACTCAGTATACAAATCAACCCAACTAAGCCGATAATACTAAAAAAATCGATTTTTGTTAGGTAAAGGTGATTAGTGCTTAATCCAAAATCTTTTAAAAACACAGCCCATTCTTCAAGAAAAATGCCCAAACCAATAGCAACTAAAAATTTTGCTTTATTGTATTTTCGTAACAAGAAAGCGAGCACGATTAATACCAGCCCTAGATGGTAATGATGCAAGGGATCATTCACGATACTCTGTGCAATTTGACTATCATCTTCTAAAAGATAGAAGAGACTTATAGCCCAAATCCTTGTTAACAAAATTGTTATTAGAACAACTAATGAGAAGCTGGTGGTTTCTTTAAGAAACTTCTGCTTACCCATGGTAATTTCTGTCGACCAATGTATATTTCTGTCACTTTTGGAGC
>CAYHUY010000006.1:0-3655 GCA_964360265.1 uncultured Gammaproteobacteria bacterium
GACGTTTGATGCAAGAAGTTTTACGCAAGCATTAAATTCTTCTTGATAGTTTTTTAGTTTTTTCTTATCATCTTTGGCCTCAGCCTCATTTATAAGCTCGGTTAATTGGGTAAGTTTTGTTTTTATTGATGACTTTCTTACTTGTTTTACTACCTTTTCAAGCTCGCGAATAAAATGTTCATCGTCGACAAATTCTGGAATTGGTGAAAGATAGGATGTATCAAAAGGTACGTGAAGTTCAGTAGGTATAAATTTCACGAAGGCAGGAATGTTAAATACGGTGTCTTGGTATTTGTATTTTTCCAAATACGACAATAGTTTATCCAAGGAAGGCATGGTGAGCTTAATTTCATCCAGTATTGCAAGAGTTTTTATTAAAGATTCCTTTGGATTTTTTGATTGGAAAATTAGGGCAAGCAGGTAAATTTCAAGGACTTCTTCATGAGGCAGTAGTCGCTTTTGGGAAATTTTTGGTTTCTCAACTTCTGCCCCTTCCGCTTTATCTGCTTGTTTTAGTACGCTCTCAAAAGAAGTATTTATTTTTTCAGCCAACTTTTTCAAAAAATGTTCTCTTATTACTTCATTGTCTATAGCTACTATATAAGGAAGGGTTTTTTCAAGAATATTTTTCTTACCCTCGGATGTTTTTTGATCAAACTGATCGATTGCAGAGTCAATAATAAAGTCATAAACATTCGTGTCATTTCTTACCGCTTTTTTAAAATCACCAGGATTTTGTCTTAAGACATCATCCGCGTCTTTTCCTGAAGCAAGACTAATAACAGTTGCGGTTATTCCCTGTCTTTCAATTAAGGCGATTGATCTTCTTTGTGCTTCAGTTCCTGCAGGATCTTGATCAAAGCAGAATGCAAATCTTTGAGTAAATCTTTTAAGGAGTTTTATTTGATTTCCCGTTAAAGCTGTCCCTTTGACAGCAACTATATTTAAAATTCCCTCTTTATGCGCGGAAATTACGTCAAATTCACCCTCAACTATAATTACCTTTCCCTCTTTTTTTATTGCATCGGAAGCAAGATTTAAACCGAACAATGTATCACCTTTGATGTAAACGGGAGTTTCGCGAGTATTTACATACTTTGGTCCGCCAGCTAGCGGGTTTTCATTAATCGCTCGTCCTGAGAAAGCGACAACATCTTTTCTGTGATTGATAATTGGGAAAATAATTCGATCTTTGAAAAAATCAGAGACATATCTGCCTTTCCGATATGCCAATCCTGCAAGAAGCAAATCATCTTCCTTATATTTTTTTTTACCAATTAGATACTTAACAAGCGCGTCACTTGCCGGCGCGTATCCCAAATTGAAAGTATTGATCAGAGGGACGGTTATTTTTCGTTCATCGTTTAAGTATTTTAATGCTCGTTTTCCGGCAGGATGTGAAAGAAGAAGATAGTTGTAGAATTGAGCGCAGAGGTGGTTCAATGAATAAATCAACTCTTGTGTTTTTTCACGATCAGATCTTGCGGCTGAAACTGTTAATGCTACGCCTGTTCGCTGCGCAAGTTCTCGCAAGGATTCAGCAAATGTGATATTTTCATATTCCATCAAGAAGGTAAAAATGTCCCCTCCTTTATTGCAACCAAAACAATGCCAAATTTGACGTTCAGGAGAAACTACAAAGGATGGAGTTCTCTCTGAATGAAAAGGACAATTTGCTTTAAAGTTACGCCCTGCTTTTTTAAGCTGAATTCGCTCCCCAATTAAGTCAACAATATCAAGTTTTGATTTTACTTTTTCAACGTCATCCATTCTAGTTAGGAAATAGCAACTAGATACTAGCTACTAGGTAGGGGTATTGTAGCATATGTTTTTAAGCAAGAAAAAAGCCCGGACCGAAAAGTAATAAGTTGATGAAACGCGTGTGAACGCGTATAAACGACATGCGTATCGTCGTTTATTCATCAACCGTTCCTAATCGGCCGGGCCCTCACGATTTGCTCGTGAGCTTCGCCTAAAAAGGCGAGTTCTTCGCACTTTGTTGCTTGCGGATCTTATTCCTTTTCGCCGTTCTCGACTATCACGAGCGGGGGGCAAGCTTTGTCCCAGGCCGCCCTGACCTTGGCTCGCGCGTTGGCCACCCCTGGATTGTTCCAGTTCTTAGTGATCCCGAAGACCAACAGCGCAAGAAACAGAACCCCTCCTATGACGGATCCCATGACGTAGATCGTGATCAACCCAAGGACCGGGTTTACAATAGCCAGGTAGTAGACCAGGCCGGCGAAGAGAGCTACAAGTCCTAACCACCAAGGCATCACGCGCCGCCTCTTGCCTTTAGACGTGTACCCGTACGGGTAGAACATCTCGTTTTTGTACTTTTTGTACCACCGAAGCTCCGGGTCTTCGGTCTTAAACCACGTGGGCGTGCGACCTACGAACCAGGCGAAGATAGTGATCAGGGCGCAGATCGCAGCGATCACCAGGAACGCCAGCAGAGAGAGTGGAAGCTTGAACCAGTAGTAGGTACAGGCCTTTCCCTCATTTGCTCTCCAGCCCCAGATCTCGCGGACCGCCTTGTAGTGCCATGTCGATGTCCTGACGTGGCTCAAGCTGTCCTTGGCCCTCGATAGTAAACTGAGCATCGCTTCCTCCTTGTCTCGTCAAAGGCGGACTGAACGGCGGATCCCGATCCTTCGAGTCCCTCAGGACAAGTTGAGTCGGAACCCCCAGGTTAGCCGATGTTGTTGGCTATTCGTTGATTAGTGTATCGACGTGACCCTGCTCTTCGAGCTGCTCCTGGAGTTCATGCGCCGCATTGGTTCTGCCGTGTTCGTGAATGGCACGAGTCGTGCTGTTATCAGCCTCACCGCTTGAGCGGAGAGACTGGATTGCCATCTCGGCGGCACCTTCTCCGTTGTCCCTGTTGAAGAGCCAGGAGTCGAACGAATCGCCAGAGAGGTCGATCTTCATGACGCGGCCATTCAGGTAGTCGAAGCGGGAGCGAAAGCTCTGTGAGAGCTGTTCGCGCGCTTCGTCGATTGTCATCGGGCTTGGGGTGTAGGCCATAAAGCCCTTACCTTGCGGGCGTGCAGCGTTGTAGAGCGCAGCCAAGACCTCTGCCTTGTCTAAACCTGTGATGTCGATGCTGGACACGATTTTCCTCCTGTCGCTATGCGACTTGAACGGCGATCCTTCGACAAGCTCAGGATCCCAGACTAGCTGATGTTTTGTGCCGGCGAAGAGCAGGGGCTCAGAAGAGTCGGATCATCCACTCAGTTGGGTATGCGAAGATCGCTATGATTAACGCATAGACCGCAACTACGATCCATAGAACATAGAGGTAAAGCCCTGCGATGAATTGAAGGCTAGCTGTGATACTAGCAAGCAATACTGGCGGACCCGTAGCGGTGTATGTTATAACCCGAGCAACCTTTCGAAACAGCGGCTTTCCGTGCTTACCAACCTCCTCTACTGCTGTGCTTGAGGCGTATACCATAGCCAGACACAACAAGGTGATCCACAGCCAGTTGGCGGGTCCCCCATTTAGAGCGTCTCCGATGGCAACCCACGGCTTGGGTAGAAACTCGATTAGCCAGTTGTGGCTTACTACAAACGCCTCCCAAAGACCTACGAGGACCTCACTTGTTTCGTACACTTAACTTGCTCCTTTCATGAGCTGAAAATCCTTTCGGATGCT
>CAYHUY010000006.1:3755-14030 GCA_964360265.1 uncultured Gammaproteobacteria bacterium
GGTTTGAGGCAAAAATAGGCGTCTTTCGACATGCAAATAGCCGATTTTAGCCTGAAAATTGCCTCAGACAATGGCGCATTTATACCAAAAAAGAGGGGATATGTCAAATGCTATAGGATTATACTCAATACTCAATACTCAATACTCAATACTGTATACTGAATGAATGTTTGCAAAGGTTCTTTCGGGAGCGGTTGTTGGGCTTGATGGGGTGCCAGTTGAGGTTGAAACGGATATTTTATCGGGGCTTCCTGCGTTTAGTATTGTTGGACTTCCGGATAAGGCAGTTGGTGAATCCCGCGAACGTGTTCGGTCCGCTTTAAAAAATATTTCAAAAGACCTTTTCCCGGATAAAAAATTGACTGTCAATCTCGCGCCGGGAGATCTGCCAAAAGAAGGCTCGGGTTTTGACTTGCCAATTGCCATTTCTATTCTTCTTGCAAACAAACAGCTTTCCACAAAAGCGGCAGAGGATATTAAAGATTCAATATTCTTGGGCGAGTTATCTCTAGATGGGACATTGCGTCATACAAAAGGAGTCCTTCCAATAGTACTATTAGCGCGCAAGATCGGAATAAAAAGAGTCTTTCTTCCTGAAAAAAACGCGCTTGAAGCGGCGATTGTCTCAGGTATTGAAATTTATCCGTGCCGCGACCTCAAGCAAATTTTTCTTCATCTTTCGGGAGTAAAATTGATAAAACCCGCAAAGACTATTTCATACAAAAAATACCTTCACGATGAGGAGTACGATTTTGACATGCGCGATATAAAGGGTCAGGAATTCGTTAAACGAGCAATGGAGGTTGCTGTTGCGGGGGGGCATAATATCCTGCTCAAGGGACCACCCGGAGCAGGAAAAACTTTAATTGCAAAAACAATTCCTTCCATCTTGCCACCATTAACATTTAATGAGGCCATTGAAGTTACAAAAATTTATAGTATTTCAGGCCTGCTTGAGAAAAACTCGCTAATTGTAATTCGTCCTTTTAGAAATCCACATCACACGACTTCTCATATAGGTTTGATTGGAGGATCAACAACCCCAAAGCCCGGAGAGGTATCACTTGCTCACCGCGGAGTTTTATTCTTGGATGAGTTTCCTGAGTTTCCCCGTCAGGCCCTTGAGGCATTGCGCCAGCCCTTAGAGGATGGACATGTTGTTGTTTCTCGCGCCAAACAGAGAGTTCAGTTTCCCAGCCGTTTTATGCTAGTTGCGGCACTTAATCCTTGTCCTTGTGGATTTTACGGCGATGTCACCAATAAATGTATTTGTTCTTATCGAGAGATTTTAAAATACCAAAAACGGGTTTCAGGACCCATGCTAGACAGGATCGATATTCACGTTGATGTGCCGCAAGTTTTGGCTTCAAAAATTGTATCGGATGATGAGAATCTTACCGAGAGTTCGGCAAGAATACGAAAGAGAGTAATTGGTGCGCGAAAAAGACAAGAACGGCGATTTAAAGATAAGAAGATTGTCACAAATAGCGAAATGACGAGCCGCCAGCTAAAAGAATTTGCAAAAATAGAAGAGGATGCCCGTTCGGTTTTAAAAGAGGCCTTAATACGCCTTTCTTTGTCTGCCCGCTCTTACCATAAGGTTATAAAAATTGCCCAAACCATTGCGGATCTTCAAAATTCGAATTCTATTCAAAGAGAACATGTACTTGAAGCACTGCAGTATAGACCAAGGATGGTTAACAGGGAATAGAATTATGGTTAAAAAACTTGCAATTGCACTTGTTGTTTATTCTGTTATTTTACTTTTTGTGGGAAGACAGCTATCTTTTTTGCCGCAAATAAAATTCGATTCGAGTAAGACTACGGAAGATATAAGGAAAAATGTTTTAGGAAAATTTTTAAAAGGAGAAGAAGGTACTTACAGCATTTACTACAAAGATTTAAAAACAGGTGAGAAATTTGGAATTGATGAGAATAAGGTTGTAACCGCAGCGTCTCTTAATAAAGTTTTAATAATTTCTTATCTTTATAGCCTCGCAAAAGATAAGAAAATTGATCTTGAGGATAAAATTACAATACAAAAAAAAGACATTCAAAACTACGGAACCGGAAGTATAAGATATGGCGGAGAAGGGAAAGCTTATACCCTAAAACAACTGGTGAAGCTTGCGCTTGAACAATCCGATAATACGGCAGCATATGTTTTAGGCGTAAGGCTTGGGCAAGACAAAATACAACAATACGGAGCGTCTCTTGGTTTAACTGCAGCCAATATGAATGATAATAAAACAACGGCCGCGGAAATGGGTCGCTTGCTAGAACTTATTTACTCAAAAAAAATTACGAATGATTCCTTAACAGCGGAGCTTTTAGACTTTATGCGCGATACCGACTTTGAAGACCGCCTGGCACGCGATTTGCCATCGAACGTTTCAGTTTACCACAAAGCGGCAGATGCGGTTAATATGGTGCATGATGTAGGAATAGTAGACGATGGTAAAAAATCCTTTATTTTGTCGATTTTAACAACCGATGTAACAAACGAGGAAGAGGCAAAAAAAACGATAGGTAAAATTGCCAAATTTATTTATGAAGACTGAGGCCAGTGGGTTAACATCCGAAAAAGCATCTGCGCTTATTGAGAAATTCGGGAAAAATACCATAGAGCGGGAAGTCAAATTTTCGAGCATAAACTTACTCATTTCCCAATACAAAAACATAATTACGGTTATTCTTTTGTTTGCAACACTCTTCTCCATTTTTATAGGAGATTTAATTGATGCAGTCTTCATTTTTACAGTACTTTTAATTAACGGCGTTTTTGGGTTTATACAGGAGTATCGTTCACAAAAAACAATGGAGAAACTTAAAGATCTTACTTCTCCGCGTGCATTTGTAATTCGCAACGGGCAGGAAACTGAGATTGATGCAGAAAATATAGTGCCGCAAGATCTAGTAGTCCTACGTGAAGGAGACAGGGTTCCTGCGGATGGAAAAATCACAAGCGGCATGCAAATTGAGGTGAACGAGTCTATATTAACAGGTGAATCTTTGCCGCAAGAAAAAGGGAAAAATGACACACTTTATGCAGGGACTTTTATAGTTCGTGGGCGTGCGTACCTTTCAGTAGCAGAAGTTGGTTTTGCAACAAAGCTTGGACAGATTGCAAAAGATCTTGAGGGAATGAAAAAACCAAAGATCCCGCTAGTTGAAAGCCTTAATGATTTAGGAAAAAAGCTTGCAATAGGGGCCGTTCTTCTCTCGTTTATTTTGATTCCCATAGGGGCAATTCAGGGCAGAGAAATAAGAGAGCTTATTCTTATTGCGGTTTCAACTGCCGTTGCACTAATTCCTGAAGGTCTGCCACTAGTTGTTACGGTGGCGCTCGCGGTTGGCGCTTTCCGAATGGCAAAGAGAAAAACCATAGTACGCAAGATGGCGTCAATTGAAACACTTGGTGCAACAACTGTAATACTCTCAGATAAAACAGGCACCATTACAGAAAATAAGATGATTGTAAAAAAGCATTGGGTGCCAAATGAGGAAAGGTTCAATTTACTCCTCCGTTGCGCGGCTTTAGGCAACACAGCAAATCTTATACTTAAGGAGGGCGCCCGCCTTGACTCGGCGAGGCAGGGGGAAAGTCTTGAAATGGTTGGAGATCCAACTGACGGAGCAATTTTGTCTTTTGCCCAAAAACATATAGACAACTTAGAATATTTTAGATCACAAGGAAAAATTATTGAAGAAAAACCTTTTGATCCTGAAATAAAATTAATTGAAGTAAAGTGGGAACATAAAGGCGAGAGGCATACATTTTTGCGGGGTTCTCCGGAGACTATTATTAAAAAGATCGCTGAAAAAGAAAGGATAGATGCTGAAAAAATTCTTTCCAAGTATGCAAAAGAGGGACTTAGGGTTATTGCCTTTGCGCATAAAAAAGAAAGTCTAAAAATGAATTTACTTGGATTTGTGGGGATATACGATGCGCCAAGAGAAGAAGCGGTAAAAGCAATAACTGAAGCAAGAGCGGCTGGAATTTCAATTGTCATGGTTACCGGAGATAACCCCATTACAGCAAAAAGCATATCGGAAGAAGTTGGGTTAATTTCTGAGGGTGAGCTTGTTCTAACACATGATGAGATTGAAAAAATGTCTGACGAAGAAATCTTAGAACTTCTTCCCAGCGTTAAGGTTTTTGCACGGATGATTCCTGAGGATAAACTCCGGCTCGTTCGCCTTTATAAACAAGCAGGTCATGTAGTCGCAGTTACCGGTGACGGTGTTAATGATGCTCTTGCGTTGTCTGAGGCGCACATTGGGGTTGCAATGGGAGGAAGAAAGGGCACTGATGTTGCAAGGGAGGCATCAGACATTGTCATTACCGATGATAATTTATATACTATCGTGCGGGCAGTTGAGGAGGGAAGAGGAATTTATGACAATATTGTTAAGGTAGTTGTTTTTCTTCTCTCAACCAATTTCACAGAATTTTTCTTGATCTTTTTTGCAATTCTGTTTGGTTTGCCGATTCCACTTACTCCGACTCAAATTCTATGGATTAATCTAATCGGAGACGGACTTCCTGCAATGGCTTTGGCTTCCGACACAAAAACAAAAGAACTTCTTTTAAGAAAACCAAGGAGAATAAGCGAAGGAATACTTAACTGGGCACGTTTACGATTTATTTTTGGGATAACATTTGTATTCTCTTTAATACTACTTGCTGTATTTGCAGTAGAAATTAACGGTGGCGTACCAAGAATGTTGATATTTAATCTTATTGTGGTGGGTGAAATGATAATACTTTTTATTATCCGGGGAGGGATTTTCCCCATAAACCGTTTTCTAATATTTTCTGTTATTCTGACTTTAATTCTTCAATATCTTGTCTCAACTATTCCCTATTTTAAAATACTGTTTGGCCTATGAGATTTTTAAGATTTAGATAATTTTCAGAAGGAGCATTATGAAAGATGTAGGATGTTGAGACAAAGCAGGAGGCACCGGCGTTTTTTGCTCGAATTATTGTCCTATCACTTATTCCTCCATCTACCTCAATTGGAGTGTTCGTAAGTTTTTTTAAATGGCGAACCTTATCAAGGCGGTCTTCCATAAGTGTGGGTCCTGAAAACCCTACTTGATTTGAAGTATAAACTAAAATTGCATCGAGTTTCTCAAAAGGCACTTTTATTTGCGAAACGTTTGTTGGGCCGTCAAGCGCAAGGCCTACCTCTCCATGTTTTTTTGCCAGTTCTATAAATTCCTTTTGGCTATTCATGTGTTCGACATGGCCCAAAAATCGTCTAAAGCCTGCTTGCGCCCACGACGGCACAAATTCTACAGGATCCATAACCATCATGTGGAGTTCTAGAAATAATTCACCAGAGTACCTTTTAAAAGGTTTAGGGTCTAAAAAGGTTTTGTTGTTTACGAATTTGCCATCGATGATATCAATATGAGCACAATTTGTGAAAGTTTTTATTTGTTCGAGTTTCCTTTCGATAGATGGCCAGTCGTGTTCTAGTATCCCAGGGATAATCTGCATTAAGTTTTTTTTTCTATCTCTTCTATCTCGTTGAGTCTACGGGCATGGCTTGCGGAAGGCACAAATTCTGTTTCGATGAAACTTGCCAGCATCGTGACAGCATCTTCACTTTCCGTTTCATCCGCTGCGATTGCAAGGACATTAATATTGTCATCACGCCGCGCTGAGGTAACTTGTTGGATGTTTATTCCAAGACCTGACCGAATCCCCTCAAATTTATTTGCTACAATATCAACTCCTATTCCACTCCCGCAAATAAGTATTCCCCTCGCATCAGTGGAATTTTTCAGCGCATCCGATATTTTTTCTGCGACCCTTTCTGCGTATATCGGATAATCGTCCTTTGGGTCAAATTCGTATGCCCCCAAATCTTCATGTTCGATACCGTTTTCGGAAAGCCACTTTTTAAGAGATTCTTTAAGGCTGAATCCCCTATGGTCTGCTCCGATAAAAATTCTCATGGTTTTGCTTTTCCAGCTGACCCAAACATATCAATTTTTTCCTCTACTACTTCTTGAACTTCTCGTTCAACTGGCTTCATTAACTTTACTACCGCATACTCATCAGGATTGGCTTCGAGTTGTTCTTCAAGTTCGGTACGGAAAGCGTAGCGCATGTCGGAGTTAATATTAACTTTACTTACTCCAATAACTATCGCTTGTTTAAAATACTGTGCCGGAGTACCAGATCCACCATGCAAAGAAATAGCGCAAGATATTGCCGCCCTAATTCGTTTTAAAAGTTCGATATCGAGCATTTTAGGTACCGGGTACTTTCCGTGTAAATTTCCAATCGCAGCGGCATATGTGTCTATTCCTGTTGCGTCAACAAAAGCTTTCGCTCCCCCCGGCGTGCTAAACGTTTTCTTAATTTCTCCGTAATCAATCTCTTCTTTATGAACATTTGAACTTCCGCCAAAATAATGGGACTCGCTTTCAACTAATGCCCCAGTGGTTTTAGCATAGTCAACAACCTCTTTAGTAGCAGCAATGATTGCTTCATCTGTTGCATGTTTTTGGGCTTGAGAAAGGTCTATATGGATAAATTCAAAACCGGCATCTATTCCTGCTTTTGCTGCAGCTACGCTTGGCGAGTGATCGAGGTTAATATACATTTCAACATCAAGTTCCCGTTTATAATTATCTACCATATCGCGTGCGTTAGTAAGGCCAATTGCATCAATTTCTACTTGGGACAATTCTATTAAAACAGGAGAGTTTTTGGCTTTTGCAGCGTTTGCTACGGCAATTAATGTTTCTTGATTGTCGATATTAAATGCGCCTACGGCAAATCCTTCTCTCTTCGTGCGCTCCCAAAGTTCACGCGCTTTTTCTTGATTTGTCATATTTTTTCTGCCTTAAGATTATTATGCGTTTTTATTTCTTCATCAAGTCGCTTATGGGTTAAGAGACCCTTTTGGGCACCGACATGTTCCATAACGTTGCCTGCGTTGAGTGCTCCCCATAGCATTGACGCTTGCGTGTCGCCTCCAAGAATATAATTTGCAAAAAAACCTGTGGCATAAGCATCTCCGGCGCCTGTTTTTTCAGTTCCTTTTGTTGGAGCAGCAATTATATAGAAACAATTATATTCTCGATCAATTGCATACGCACCATGAAGCCCATCAGTTATTGAAACAACCTCGGGGCCCATCTTCTTCATATCAAGCAATAGTTTTTTCATGTCTTCTCTACTTTTTACTGAATATTTAACGCCTGATACCCTAATTGCTTCTTCCTTATTGGAGAAATATATTTTTGAATTCCTGACCACTTCAATCACTAAATCGTTTTTATCCTCAATTTGCCTTGTCCCTGGAGAAAATGCAACCTGTATATTATTTTCACTTGCAAACTCAAGAGTTTTCCTATACGCCTCTTCCCAAAAATCGGGAATTGTGGTTAGAAATAAAAAATCAAATGTTTTTATCTTTGGCGAAAAACCATGCGGATTTTTACTGTAATTTGTTAAGATCACGCGATCTTGCGGAAAATCTAAAACAACATGAACTGCCGAATTCGTTTCATTGTGCCGTTCTACATCAAGATCAACTCCTTCACGGGATAGTCCTTCTTGAATTTCTCTTGAAAAAAAATCATCCCCAAGATATGTATAAAAAGTTGTTGGTGTTTCAAGCCTAGTTAAGCCCACCGAAGTATTTGCGCCGTTTCCCCCCATGGCCGTTTTTTTTATACTTGATGGAATTTTGTCACCAAGCTCAAGCAATACTTTTTGATCTTGAATTTTATAGTGATCAGAATCAAGATTCAGAAAAAGATCAATAACGGAGGATCCCACCACAAGGACGTGCATAAGTCTATTGTAGAGCAAACAACTGACAACTAACAACTGACAACTGACACTTAAATTACGCTCAGTGCAAGCAATTGACAAAAAAGAAGGCAGGTTGTATATTTGCAAACAATGGCAGAACGAATCGTAATTCCCGGCGGCGCCCTCGACCCGCACGTTCATTTTCGCCAGCCCGGCGCAACGCATAAGGAAGACTTTACAACAGGGACCCGCGCAGCATTGGTTGGAGGATATACTGCTGTTTTTGATATGCCCAACAATCCGATTCCCACAGTGACTCCTGCCGCATTGGACGAGAAAAGAAGACTTGCACACGGCAACATATATATAGACGTTGGTTTTAATTATGGCGGTACACTTGAGAGTTCTCAAACATTCCAGCTTGTAATAGATCGCGTACGAGCCTTAAAAGTTTATATGAATCCGACCACCGGAAATCTTCTAGTGGAATCAGATAAAGAACTTGAAACAATCTTTTCAATGTGGCCAAAAAAGCATCCAATTATGGTTCACGCGGAGGGGCCGACATTCGAACGGGCAATAAATATGGCAAGAAAAACTGGCCAGAGACTTCACTTGTGCCACATGTCGCTTGCGAGCGAGATGCAAATGATAATTGATGCCAAAGAGGAAGGGTTGCCTGTAACAGCTGAAGTATCAGCCCACAATTTATTTCTTACTGAAGATGACGCCAAGCATATGCCACATGGAATGGGGATGGTGAAACATCCCCTCGCAACAGAAAAGGATAGACAAGCTCTATGGGATAATATTGATGCGATAGATATTATTGCATCGGACCACGCGCCGCACACAAAGGAAGAAAAAGATAAATTTGAAGAAGGAAAAGGTCCATATGGGGTGACGGGTCTTGAAACTACTTTGCCGCTTATGTTAACAGCCGTGAATGCCGGATGGCTCTCCATGGAAAAATTGGTTGATATGATTTCTACGAAGCCAAGAGAAATCTTCAGATTAAAATCCGATAGTCAAACTTATACAGAGGTAATCCTTGGGGATAGACCACATGTAATTGATGCTAAAGATCTTGAAACTCGCGCCAAACAAACGCCTTTTGATGGGTACATGGTTACTGGGCGAGTTGCAAATGTAGATTTGCGAGGAGTAAGAATTTTGCGGGAAGGAGAAATAGTCGGCCTGCCGCAGGGGAGAGTTCTATGAGCGTTGAGATAAGATCCGGAATTGATTCTGCCCACAGAAATATTGTCCACCCCTTTTTAACTCGCGGTGAAGGCTTACTCGATCGAGAAATTCCACACGAAAGAGCTTTAAGATTAATGCAGATGGCGCAAAGAATCCCACTTGCCGTGGAAATTATGGATAGGGTGTTTTCATATGATGATCCAATTCTTAAAACAAGGTTCGCAGGACTTACCGCACCAAACCCTCTTGGAATTGCAGCGGGGTTTGATAAAAATGCAAGAGCGCATAGGCTTATTGGACAAGGATTAGGATTCGGAACAGTAACTGTTGGGTCAATTACTAAAGTCGAATACAAAGGAAATCCCCGTCCGCGCATTTTCGATTTGCCAAATTCGCATGGAGTAATAAATAGAATGGGCTTTCCAGGAGAAGGTTCAAAAAGTGCGGTCGAAACATTAAGACAAGACAGGCAGAGAGAGAGGCCTTACCTGTTAATAGTGAATTTTGCAGCAAGTAGACCAAGTTTTGAAGCTGGACGACAAATTGAAGATTATCACGCAGTTGCGCAAGAATTAGTTTATTTTGGAGATGAAGGAGAAGGTAATGTAAGCAGCCCAAATACGGAAGGAGTTCGCGGATTACAAGAAACTGATGTCTTCTCTGATCTGGCTGATGCGGTTATTCCCGTATATCTCAATCGTAGCAAACCTGTTAGATTCAAGTTTGGTCCGGATCTTGAGACAGAGAAATTGCACAAAAACGCAAGAACAATAATCGATAAAAAGGGAGCGGGAATAACTATAACAAATATCTCGACAGATGCGGAAATTCGCAAGCGGCTTAGTACCAAGGATGTGCATAAAGAAGAACAGGGGGGAATCTCCGGCCGTCCAATAACCGACAAAGCACTTGACGCAAGTCACAAGCTCTACGAATATATTGGCGAACAAATTCCAATTCATAGGGTTGGCGGAATTATGAGCGTCCAAGATGCTTGGGATGCGTTAACTTACGGCGGCGCTACAACTGTTGACGTTTATACAGCATTTGTTAGACAAGAAACTTCCACTCCAAATTTTGCATATTATATTCTTAGGGACTTGGCGAAAGCAATGCGGACTTACGGGATGGAGTCAATGACGGACTTTAGACTGGTGCGCGGTAAAAGACTGCCTTTCCCCAAGATTTAACCTCTTTCGAGAAGTGGTTTTCCTTGATATAATTAGGTAAATTTGCCCCTGCTCACTGCCCTGCCTGCCAGCAGGCGGGCCTCTTGATTTTATTATGAA
>CAYHUY010000006.1:14130-38118 GCA_964360265.1 uncultured Gammaproteobacteria bacterium
CTTTTTGTATCGGAATTGCCAAACCCCTCAAATCTTTCTGTCAACTATATTCCCAAAACAACCAAAATTTATGACAGAAACGGAACGCTTCTTTATGAGATATTTGCAAACCAAAACAGAACCATTGTTGCGCTACCCGACGTTCCAAAGAGCCTTGCTAATGCAACGATTGCAATTGAAGATAAAGATTTCTATAGTCATCCCGGCTTTGATTTAAGGGGGATCACTCGCGCATTGATAACAAATATTCAAAAGCGTGGATTTCAAGGGGGATCAACTATAACCCAGCAGCTGATCAAGTCCGCATTTTTAACTCCTGAGCCAACAATTACAAGAAAGATAAAAGAGGTGGCGCTTGCATTTTGGGCGGAACGAATTTATACAAAAGATCAGATACTTGAGTTATACCTTAATTACGTTCCCTATGGAGGAACTGCATGGGGAGTTGAGTCGGCAAGTGACGTCTATTTTGGTAAAAAAGTTTCCAACCTGACACTTGCCGAGTCCGCATTTCTTGCAGGTCTTCCGCGGGCGCCCTCATTTTATTCTCCCTTTTTTGGAGATGGTGAAAAGTGGCGCAGGCGACAAAAAGAGGTTTTGGATGCAATGGTGCGACTTTCCTACATAAACCAAAATGAGGCAGATACAGCCTATGAAGAAAAACTAACATTCCGTAGCCCAAATGTGCCAATTAAGGCCCCCCATTTTGTAATGCATGTTAGGAAAATATTGATTGACAAATTTGGGTTAAACGAGGTTGAGCGTGGGGGACTCAATGTAACAACAAGTCTTGACCTTGCGGCGCAGGATAAAGCTGAAAGAATTGTTCAAGGAGAGGTAGAGTCAAATGCGCATCTTAATATAGGCAATGGCGCAGCCCTTATTACAACGCCTCAGAATGGCGACATTCTCGCAATGGTGGGCAGCCGTAACTATTTTGACCAAGATTATGATGGCAATGTAAACTTGACGACTTCTTTAAGGCAGCCGGGATCAGCCATAAAACTTGTCACCTATGCCCTGGCGTTATCAAAGGGATACACTGAGGCAACGATCCTTGATGATTCACCTTTGACGATTACAAATCCAGGCGGGCCTTCTTATAGCCCGGTAAATTATGACGGAGTATTTCATGGTAGAATTCCCCTGAGAACTGCTTTTGCAAACTCTTTCAATATCCCGCCTGTCAGGATCGCACAAAAATTAGGGGCCGCGTTAATCCGCGAACAAGGAGAAAAAATGGGAATCTCATCATGGAATGGAGTGCGTAATTACGGAGTATCAATTACTCTTGGGGGTGTTGATGTCAGGATGACCGATATGGCAAGCGCATACGGGGTGGTAGCAAACGGTGGACAGCGCGTGGATATAGATCCACTTCTTGAAATAAAAGATTCCTACGGGAAAACGGTCTATAAGAAGAACCCCACATATACGCCTGTTATTGATGAAGGGGTAGCATTTATAATTTCAGATATCTTGTCTGATAATAATGCAAGAAGGATTGAGTTTGGGCTTGATACTCCTTTGAATATTCCAGGTGCCCGAGTTTCTGTTAAAACCGGAACTACCGATAATAAACGTGACAACTGGACAATTGGATATACGCCAAATGTACTCGTCGCTACATGGGTTGGGAATAATGATAATTCTCCCATGAATCCTGTTTTGGCTTCAGGAATTACCGGAGCGGCCCCAATGTGGAACAAAATAATGACAATGATGCTTGAAAAACTTGGGACTCCGTCGGCTAGCATCGTACCATCAAATGTAATCAAAAAATTCTGTTTGGGGCAGGATAGGTATTTTATAAAAGGAACGGAAAACTCAGTAAACTGCCGAGGAGTTTCAGGCGTAACAATCTCTCCTTCCCCACAAACTAATTAGCAACTAGACATTAGCTACTAGCAACTAGTTTTTAGATTTAGTATAAAGAGTAAATGAGCATTCTTCGAACCGTTGATTCGATTCCTTCTCTTTCAGGCAAGACTGTTTTGCTTAGGATAGACTGCGATATTGATATTGAAGATGGCCTGCCTGCCGGCAGGCAGGGAAAAATTTTTGACGATACCCGACTCGAGTCGTCGGTTAAAACAATAAAACTGGTTCTTGAAAAAGGAGGAGAAATAAATATAATCGGACATCTCGGAAGGCCAGAAGCCTTATCGAATAATGACGAAAGAATAACGAATAACGAATTCAGTTTGCGCCCGATTGCAAAATGGTTCGCAGAAAGATTAGACGGTAAAGTCGAGGATATAAAGATTGGAAGATTGAATGGTTGGAAGGTCACGGACAAAATTAATCTATTCGAGAACATTCGATACTTTCCCGAAGAGGAAACTAATGACGCAAACTTTGCTCGTGAACTTGCGCTCCTTGGAGATATTTACGTAAATGATGCTTTTGCAGTTTGCCATCGTGAACATGCGAGTATTTTAGGTATTACAAAATTCTTGCCTTCATATGCGGGTATACACTTACAAAAAGAAGTTGAAGAACTTTCGAAAGTTTTAGATAATCCAAAACGACCGTTGGCTGTCTTGATTGGAGGGGCAAAAATTGAGACAAAATTGCCCCTTGTTGAAAAGATGCACCACATTGCCGATTATGTTCTAGTTGGAGGAGAGATCGCCGAGCAAACACGCGTTTTAATAAAAGTGCAACATGAAAAAATTCGTCCCAAGGCTAGCGGAAGTAAATCTATGGTTTTGGTTGCGGATCTTGCGCAGAGTGGTTTGGATATTACCCCCAAATCTGTCGAGAACTTTAAGCAAGTTCTTCAGAATGCTGCGACAATTGTGTGGAATGGACCGGTCGGCTTGATCGGTTCGGAAGATTCGGAAAGGGGGACGAGGGAACTTGCCCATTTTATTGTTTCAACAAGGGCTTATAAGGTTGTGGGTGGAGGAGATACGCTTGCGTATCTTCGAAGAATAAATCTTTTAAATAAGTTCGACTTTGTCTCTACCGGTGGAGGCGCGATGCTAGAATTTTTGTCTGGAAACATCCTCCCCGGCCTCGCAGCACTCGAGATATGAGAATTGCGAATCCTATTGCGGTTTTGGGAGAGGATATTGCATGTGAGTATCTTAAGAAAAAAGGCTATAAAATTATTGAGAGAAACTTTCGCAAAAAATATCAAGAAATTGATATTATTGCAACAAGCGGTGCGTTATTAGTGTTTGTGGAAGTTAAAACCAGAAGATCCGATACATTCGGAAGTCTCTTTGAATCAATAACTCCTTGGAAGTTAAAGCATCTAGTTCGACTCGCACAATTTTATAAACTACTTCACTCTAGGTTCCCTGATTTCATGCGGATAGACGCAATCGGTGTAAGATTATCTTTTGACAACAAGCTTGAAGATATCGAACACCTTGAGAATATCACGGAGTTTTAACCCCTAGTGCATCAAGCGCGATCTTAAGTGACTCGTTTTGGTTGTGGTCATATGTGTTGATTACAGAATCGTAATATTTTTTTTCAAAATATACCCAAGTCGGATCACCCATTGCGTATAGTTTTCTCCATTTGTCAAGATCGTTATTTTCTCGTTCGACTGCCTCTTCTTTTGCCCGCTCGATGCTATACGCTTCACGGTTAACGAGCCGATCAATTCTTATTTGCGATTGGTCTTCTCCTTCCCGCTCACAAACTACAAGGATCTTAAATATTCCGTCAATCCCTTGTGCGTTGAATCCAGAAAGTTTTGTCTCGAGTACAATATGTGAATCCTCCTTTAGCATCTTTTTCAATTGTTCGTCAAAATCAAGGTCATCTTTATCCGGTCTAAGATTAGTATCTTTTTCCTCAAGGTTAAGTTTTTTTCTGACCTCTTCCCAAAAAACTTCTCCGCCCTCAATATGACGCCAGTTTAGTTTTTCCGAAATATGCTTGGCCAGAGTTGTAGATCCTGAGGCAATGCGTCCAGAGACAGTAATAATGCGAATTCCCTTAATTTCTATTGGAGTGCTCATAATGCGGGAGTTTGCACCTGCTTTCCCAGGATTACAACCTCTTCGATCAAACGGTTCGAGTAGCCAAATTCATTATCGTACCAAGCTATAACTTTTACCATATTTCCGGAAACGACCTGAGTTAAAGAGAGATCGGCGATTGCCGAGTGATAATTGCCTATTATATCTGATGAAACAATTGGATCACGCGTGACCTCTAAAATCCCTTCGAATTGTGGCTCGGATGCAGCTTTTTCTAAAGCTTGATTTACCTCTTCAACTGTCGTGTCGCGTTTAACTATAAAAGTAAAGTCGGAAAGAGACCCTGTTTGTACCGGAACCCGGATTGCCAGACCGTTAAAAATTCCTTCCAAGGCCGGAATGGCTTTGGCGGCGTCTTTCGTTGCACCACTTGATGTGGGAATAATATTTTGTGCTGCCGCTCTGGCGCGTCTGTAATCTTTGTGTCCTCCATCCTGGAGTTTTTGATCAGAAGTGTATCCATGAATTGTCGTCATCATTGCCTTTTCTATCCCAAAAGCCCCTCCGATTACATGAGCAATAGGAGTAATACAGTTAGTTGTACAAGATGAATTGCCGATTAAATTTTCGATTTTTTTGTCGCCTGTTTGGTTCAAATTAACCCCGAGAATATAAATTGACCCAGACGTATCGTCTTTATAGGGGGCTGATAAAATTGCCGCTTTTGCGCCCGCTGTTGTATGTTTTTTTAGTCCCTCTTGCGTTGTAAATGCGCCGGTTGATTCAATTACTACGTCAACATTTAAATCACGCCACGGAAGTTTTTCCGGTTCTTTTTCTGAAAAGATTGGGATGTCTTTTCCATTAATAACAAGAGCACCAATTGGTTTGGCTTCTGACTCGAAGGATAGGCTCGTCTCCTCAGCTTTTTTAACAGAAAGTTCCGCATTCTGCAAAGGCCCATAAACAGTGTCGTATTTCAAGAGATACATCCAACCGGTTATATCAGTTGAAGCGCCGGCATTTATTGCAACAACCTCAACTTCATCCGTGTGAGAAAGAAGGATCACGCGATGAGCTACTCTTCCTATTCTTCCATAACCATTAATCGCAACCCGTACCATATTATTAGGATAAAGCATTAAGTATTAAGTATCAAGCATGACGTGATGCGAGTTCAGTAGTCCTTGTGATCCTGCTCGGATTTTGATATCATACTTTCTATGCCGGAAAAGCTTACAAAAATTAAAAAAAGAAAACATGCAAGAAAGCACGGATTTAGGAGCAGGAAGGATACCAGAACCGGAAAGCAAGTTATTAAGAGAAGGAGACTGAGGGGACGCAAAAGAATTTAATGTTCGCAAAAGTTTTTCGTTATCCTTTTAAAGAGGGATTGCCTAAAAATTCAGAATCCTTCCCGTCATTCAGTTTAAGGTATCAGGCAAATGATATTGGCCGGCTACGGGTAGCGGTAGTTGTAAGTAAAAAAGTTCACAAAAACGCTACTATCAGAAACAGGGTTAAAAGAAAATTACTTGCACATATAGAAGGAAAAATCAATAAGAACAAAGGGATAGACTTAGTATTTTACCTTAAAAGAAAGGCGCTTGAAGTAGAGAATATGACAGATGAGATAAGATCAGTCTTGGATTTATTAGAAGAAATTTAAATGGAAATTCTTGAACTTTTTAAGATATTATTTGCCAATCCTATTACCAATCTTTTGGTGGGCTCCTATCAGCTTCTAAATTTAATTGGTGCTCCATATGCTTTCGGTTTATCAATAATTCTATTGACGATAATTATTCGGCTAATCCTTTATCCCCTAGTATCTGCGCAGTTAAAGTCAGCACATAAAATGCAAAAAGTTGCCCCACACCTCCAGGCAGTTAAGGAACAACATAAGGATGATAAAAAGCGACAACAAGAGGAGATAATGCGATTATATCGCGAACATGGTGTAAACCCTGTTGCTGGATGTCTACCGCTTATTGTTCAGCTACCTATTATTTGGAGCCTGTATCAAGTTTTGATTACAGCGGTAAATGTCAATTCTCTCACGTCTTTGTCTAAAATAAATAGTGTTTTATACTTTGATTTTCTAAAAATTGATAAAGTTTGGAGTACGGATTTTTTTGGAGTACCATTGGGCAAAAATCCCGGTGATCTTATGGGTACAACCCCTCTAATAATTTTGGTTCCCATTCTTACCGGAGTTTTCCAGTTTATCCTTTCAAAAATGATGATGCCGGAAGTAAACCCGAATCTGCCGCAGGCCCCTAAAAAAGATAAAGAAGATTTCCAGGCCGCCTTCCAAAAGCAATCCCTATTTCTGTTTCCAGTAATGATTGGATTTTTCTCTTTTACTCTTCCCGTAGGGCTCTCTCTTTACTGGAATACCTTCACTATTTTTGGTATACTCCAGCAGTATATTTTACTTGGACCTGGGGCTCTTGCTCCACTATTAAAAAAAATAAATTTACATGGCGGAAAAAAATAGCTTAGATGTAATAGAGGAAGAGACAAAATCTCTCCTTGAGCAAACCGGTATTTCTGCGCAAGTTAAAGTTGCGCAGGAAGACGATACCTATAAAATCCAAATCGATACAGACGAGAATGCGCTTCTTATTGGCAAGCACGGCAACACTCTATCGTCTCTTGAGTTAGTGCTGTCTTTGATAATTGCCCAAAAGACGGGGGAGTTCAGAAGGGTTCTCCTTGAGGTAGGAGGCTATAGACAGGCCCGCGAAGACTATTTGAAAGACCTTGCAGATAGACTTAAAGAGGAAGTTCTTACAACCGGGACAGAGAGAGTCGTTAGGGATCTCAAGCCCTGGGAAAGACGAGTTATTCATATGAGTCTTTCTGAGAGTACTGATCTAATTACTGAATCCGAGGGAGAAGACCGCGACCGCGTACTTGTTATTAAAAAGAAATAGTTTTTTACTCTATTGCTTCATTGTTCTATTGTTAGTAAACTACCCCTAAATGTTCGTTCGTCTAGAAAAAACACTCTTTCTTCTCATTGTTTTTTTCTTGTCTTCACAGGTTGGGCTGCATTTTTGGCCGGAATTTTCTTATGTCAGTGGTGTTCGTGTTGATTATCTATCTCCTACCCTGTATTTTCTTGATGTTTTAATTATTGCCCTATTTTTGTTTTCTCTACCTAAATTAGGGAAATTTATAAATTATATTCGGATCGAAAGATTTCCAAAACTTCTTTTATTGCTATTTATTCTGAGTTTAGTTTGGAATTTATTTTTGGCAAAATCCCCTGAAGCGCATCTTTTTGGAATTATAAAATTTATAGAGTTCTTTTTTTTGGTACTTTTCACTGGTTATAATTTTCAAAAAAAAGATATATCAAACCTTGTTGATGTTTTATCTTTATCAGCCATCGTATCATCAGTTTTTGCCATTTGGCAGTTTTTTAGACAGGAATCAATTGGGGGGCTATGGTATTTTTTGGGCGAGAGAAGTTTCAATATCTCAACCATAGGAATATCAACGGTTAATTTGGATTCGCAGGTCCTAAGACCATATGGCGCTTTCCCTCACCCCAACGTATTGGCTTTCTTCCTGTTTGTTGCAATAGTTTTTTCTAGTCTAAGAATTGTACACGAGAAAAAAATTTATGAAAAAATATTTTTAAGTTTGACAATTTTTGTTTCGTCTTTCGCGCTACTTCTTACCTTTTCGCGCACCTCCCTTTTTATTCTCATTCTTTTTTCCTTCTATATAATTTATACGAAAGCAAAAGCAAATACTATGCGCTTCTTATTTGTTTTTTTTCTTCTTGCAGGCCTTGCATTCCTTTATTGGGTTCAACATATCGGTTCGAACTTTTTCTTGCGCGGGATAGATTTTCGTCAAGAATTATTCTATCAGTCGCATCAAGTACTTGTGAATAATCTATATTTTGGGATAGGTTTTAACAATTTTTTCATCCACCAAGCACAATTAATAAAGGAGATTTCACCAGTACTTTTCCAACCGCCGCACAATATATTCGTTCTTGCCTTTTTGCAACTCGGGATCTTTGGGTTTTGGATATTTCCTGCAGTGTTTGTTTTGGCGATCCGTTCACTTTTTGCAAAACTACAAACTACGGACAAAGAACTAAAAGATTTTCACAGAAGCGTATTATTTGTTTTGCTAGGGATAATAATTGTAGGTATGTTCGACCATTTCTTTTTAACTCTTGAACAGGGCCAAATAATACTAGCACTGATATTAGGTTTATCATTCACAAGGCTTAAGTCCTGAGTCTTATGGTGTGGGGGATGGAAACTCTGGGTGAGGACAGTCAACACAGTAACGGGCTCCTGTCAGATCCGTAATAATTGTTTTCTCCAGCTCCTCAATATTTTCAAGCTGTCCTTGTTTTGCAAGATCTCCGGTAGCTTTGTCTATAAATACTTTTTCTCGACTAATTTTGGCGCGACTATCTTCCTTGCCCCTTATGAAATATTCAAATCTTGTCGGGCACCGGCCGGGAGTATCCTGTGGAGGTGCAATTTGACCAGTATCTGTGCAGACGTGTCTTCCGACAACGCTGTCTGGTTGCTGAGGCAATTCCGGTTCTGTGCCCTCAAGCACCTTGGTCATTAGGGAATTCCAAATAGGAGATGCTCCGGTAATTCCGGATGCAACACCTGCCATAGGAGTGTTATCGTTATTGCCAACCCAAACAGCAACAACATAGGAAGGAGTATATCCTATTGTCCAGTTATCTCGAAGATCGTTAGTTGTGCCGGTTTTTGCCGAAACAGGATAATTGCCAATTTTTAAATCGGAATTTGTTCCGAAAGCTTGCGACCGCGCTCCGTTATCAAGTAATATATGCGAGATTATATATGCTATTCCATCCGGCAACACTTTTTCTCCAAAGATTGTGCTTTTGGGAGGTTTATACTCTTCGAGTATTTTTCCTTTACTATCAGTTACTTTAAGGATTGCGCGCAGTGGGATTCTATATCCATTATTTGCAAAAACACCAAATGCTTCGGCCATATTAAGCATTGTTACCTCGCCCCCCCCAAGCGTAAGAGAAAGTCCATAGCGTGAGGGGTCTGTAAAAGTTGTGATCCCCATGGCTGAGGCTGTTGCAACCATTGCTTCAACTCCATTTGCTTTAAGCATTTTTACAGCGGGGATATTATATGAATTGGCAAGAGCATATCTCATTTGTACAACTCCATGAAACTTCCCATCGTAATTAACGGGACAATATGGGGCATGCCCAGGATTTGGGAAACATACTTTCTCATCTACGAAGGGGGTTGCCGCAGTATAGCCCTTAATTAATCCGACAGCATAATTTATAGGTTTTATTGATGAACCCGGTTGGCGACGCGCCAATGTAACGTTGACATTCCCATCGTGTTCTTCATCAAAGTAGTCACGGCTTCCTACCATTGCCAAAACCTCTCCTGTCTTAGGGTTGGTAATTAGAGCAGCTCCATTAGACACTCGTAGTCTCGCAAGGCTTTCTATCTCTGCTGCAACAGATGCCTGAGCGTATTCTTGGAGGGGTAAATCAAGGGATGTGACCACTTCAAGACCTCCCTGTTCAACCATGCGATCTCCATATTTTTGAGTTAGTAGATCCTTTACAAAAAAAACAAAATGGGGAGCCAAAATTTTATTTTGAATTTTGGAAAATTTAAGAACATGCTCCCCCGCTTCATTTTTTTGTGCGTTCGTTATGTATTCCTGATCACGCATGGTTTTTAAAACTTCAAGTTGCCGAGATTTTCCAAGTTCCGGGCGCGAACCAAAGGGCGAATAAATACTTGGAGCTTCCGGAAGCGCAGCAAGGAAAGCGGATTCGGCCAGATTAAGTTTGTCAACTGATTTATCAAAATAAACAAGGCTTGCCGCCTGAACTCCCCAAGCGGTGCCTCCGTAAGAGACCTGGTTTAGGTACATTTCAAGAATTTTGTCTTTGGTATAAACAGATTCCACGATAAACGCTAAAATTATTTCTCTCACTTTTCTCGTAATGGTTCTCTCAGGTGTTAAAAGAGAATTTTTAACAAGCTGTTGCGTGATGGTTGATCCTCCCTGTTGCAGTTCTTGATTTAGGACATTTGCCAGAAACGCCCGCGCGATTCCTCGCAAGTCTATTGCCCCATGCTTGTAAAAATCTTTATCCTCAATTGCAATAGTCGCTTTTTTTAATTCATCCGGTATTTTTTCAAACGGGACAAAGGTTTGGTTTTTCGAAGCAAAAATTGTATATAAACGCTCGCCGTTCCTGTCATAAATCTTTGTTGATTGAGGATAGCTAGTTATTCCTATTGTCGCAGTTGATGGAATATCTTTCAAAATGAAAAAATAGGATGCTACAAAAGAGATAGTAATTATAAAAAGGAAGATAAGCCTCTTTCTTTTTATTTTCCAAAACTTTAGCTTTGAGAAAATGCTTCTTGGGTGCATTAATATGTTTCTTGTCTGTGGATTTCTATATAAATCAAACGAAAATTATTATATCATATATTATTGTAATGGATCTCTCGTCGTATATCGATTATTTAGAAAAACTTTTATCGCTTATCCCATTTAACGTATTTGACTACATAATTTTCGCAGCACTCGCGCTTTATATTTTTGAAGATGTTTCATTTGGGATGATTGCGGCAGGTATAAGTCTTACCTCAATATTATCTGCCTTTTTCATAGGATTAATTCTCTATCCCTTCATCTCGGATTTTATTATTTCAAAGTTTGCCGCCCCAAAAGGAATCTCGGATGCGATCGCCTTCCTCTTAACGGTTGGTGTAACTTTTATTGTTACGTCAGTTTCCCTCTCGCTTTTAAGAAGAAAATTTGCTCCTGTCAGACTACCTAGGGGATTAGACATAGCGGGAGGTGCAATTTTTGGCGCGCTTTCATTTTTTCTCATTGCCTCCTTTGTCGTCGCCCTTCTTCTCTCATTCCCCGTATCTTCCGTAATTAAAGATTCAATAAGAAATTCTATCGCCGGGAGATTTTTGTTTACAAGGACTCAGGGAATGGAGAATCAAGCGAGAAAAGTATTCGGCGGAGCAATTGAAGAAACGATTAATTTTTTAACAATAACGACCGGATCGGACCAAAGTATAAATTTAAATTTCAAAACCACCTCTCTTAATATAGATGAAAGGTCGGAAACACAAATGTTAAAAAGCATAAATACTCAAAGAAGGCAAAAGGGATTATCGGAGTTGGCTTTTGAAGAAGCCCTTTCCCAGGTAGCAAGGAGCCATGCGAAAGACATGCTTAAAAGAGGATATTTTTCACATTATTCACTAGAGGGTTTTTCTCCTTTTGATAGACTTGAGATGGCAGGTATTTCTTATAAGTATGCGGGAGAGAATCTAGCTTTTGCGCCGGATGTGGAGATTGCAATGGATGGATTGATGAAAAGCACCGGACATCGCGAAAACATTTTAACACCAGATTTTGGCAAGGCAGGCATTGGAGTAATTGATGCCGGAATTTATGGAAAAATGTTTGTCCAGGAGTTCACCGACTAACCGCTGGATACTAGTTTCTAGTTGCTATTTAAAGAGGGTACCTACAAAATAAGCAATTACCGCTGCGGCTCCACCAAGAAGAACTATTTCCCCTACTGCGCGAATCAAGGATTGAGTTGTTACCTTCCATCTAAGAATCCCAAGCAGCACAAGAGCAACAAAAGCAAATATAATAGAAATAACAAACTCGCTATCTGTCTCTAATAAAATGTATGGTATAAGTGGAATGAAACCGAACGTAACAAAAGACCCCATCGTTGCAAGCCCAGTAAGAATTGGGTTTTCATGTTCTGGGGTAGGAATTTCGAGTTCATATCTCATCATGAATTCTGCCCAATAATCCTCATTTTTTGAATAGAGCTCTGTAATTTTTTGAGCCTGATCTCTTGTAAACCCCTTTTTCTGCAGAATAAAAAGAGTTTCCATTTCTTCAAGCTCCTTGTTATTTTTTATCTCATAAAGCTCTTTATCACGCTCTGTTTTATAAACATCTTTATCTGCAAGAATAGATAAAACATTTCCTGCACCCATAGAAAACGCATCGGCGAATAGATTTGCAAAGCCAAACACTAATACTACAATAATCGAAGTTTGACTTAGAGCCCCGCTTTGTGCTCCGGTAAATCCGGCTACAACTGCAAATGTGGTAACGATTCCGTCGCTTCCGCCATACACTATTTCTTTTAAATACGAAGAAATGGAAACCTTACTGTGCTCCCGCTCAATGTGTTTCTTATAGTCTTCTTCTGTAAACTCTCTCACGTTTAGATTTTACCTTTTAATTAATTCCATCTCAAATACTTGATCTTTGTTTACTTTTCTTGAGATTAATATAGAATTTCCTTCTAATTTTGCATTATCTACTCTCTTTGGCGAAAAAGACTCGCCGTAAGATAGCCTTAGCGTAAATGGATAATCCAATGTACCAGGCTGTTTTGATAAAAAAAGCGAATAATTTAAGACGGGAGAAGAGATAGATTCTGCTCCGTTATCATATATAACTTCAATTGTCTGTTTTGTTTTTTGAGGTACAGTGATAATAAATCCAAAAACTTGCATGCCATCCTCAACTGTCTTGTCAACCTCAAGCTTTTTTGGAGGAGTAAAACTCTTACCTTCATAAATCGTAGCATCTGTAATTGCTTCTGTTATCTCTTTTGTACCCCCGTTTAGACTTATTGACGTGAGATTACTTCCAAGTGGAGTAAATATTCTAATAAAGGCCTTGTATTCCCTATCATCGTTGTCATTATAAAGCACGTGAATAACTTTAGAAGTAGCTTTCTTATCCTCAATCACTCTTTCATATATAGTTTCTCTCAAAATTCCAATATTCGCCTTATTTACTCCAATATTTGCCTCATTTATGGCAAGGAAATCATTTATTGTATTTTGTTTATTCTCCCTCAAGTCCGCCACCTCACCGCCATAGCCATCTGCAGAAAACGCTTTCTGAATGGATGCAGTGTTAAACGCAAAAAGAATATGTTTTTCATCCAATAATTTTGGGAGGATACGAGTAGCTTTTATAAAGTTATTTTTTTCTTCCAATTCAAGTGTTAGTTGATTAAACAAGGCTTGTAAAACGTCTTTTTTAGCAGTTGAGCCGGGAAAAAAGCTTTCATCTATAGTGTTTTGTAAAAAGTCAAAAGTATTTGTTTCGTCGAGAGTTTTCTTGTAAGAGGTCAATATTATAGGGCCTACTTCGCCTATAACCTGTTTTACGGCTTCAAAATTCAGAGCTATTACCCCATCCACTTTTTTTCCGGTTTCAAGATTATAAAGAAGCGCGGCATAACTCGCCGATTTTTGAAAATTTGGATCGAAATTGCTATCACGAAGGTAAAGATGGGGCTGCAAGTACCTTCTCACTATATAATGAGGTTCAACGTGTGCTTTTAGTTTTCCGTCATATTCATAAACATCCCGAAGTTTTAATTCTTCAATTTTTCCACCTTTTATTTTTAACTCCCCTAAAGATCCAATGAATCCTCCTGTAGGTCTTAACTCTCCGTTATTTTGAAATAGGATAAGATAATTTTTTTCACCGCTAAACCCGAGGAGATCCGGCAAAACCTGAGCGAGATTAATCATGCGAGGCAAATCAGGGGTAATGATTGCGCGAAACGCAGAGTTTTTTGAAATTGAAATTTGCTCTTCCGCCTTAAAGTACAGAAAAACCGCATCCGATATTAGCCTGTCAAGCTCCTCTCTATTAATCCCCTTTGATAATTGTTCTAATTTGTCAAAATCAGAAGAGGCGTTGCCCAAAAGACTTATTCCCGTTTGTGCATCATCAATGCTTGCCTCAACATCTTTCAATCCAAAAACACCAATGCCACGCGCTATAAATAATAGAGTAGGCTTAGTGATTTCAAGAAGCAATTTTGAGTTTTTTAAATTACCCGATAAGGTTTGATAATCATGTTTGTTAAGTGCATCAATAGAGTTTTTGAGTTGTAGTGCGGTAATGCCAATGAAAAGGACATTAAGAACGAAAAATAGAATTAGTGCGTAGAGCGCGGCATGCCATACAAACTTAAAGCTCTTCTGCTTTATTAATGCGGACCCCTGTGTTGTGATTTTTCTTTTTGACTCACCTATTTCAACACTTTCCCCTTCAAAAAACCTTATGCTTCTCTCAAAACCCATGAGATATTTATCAAGAAAAATAGGCGTCATAACAATCTTTGATTTAATCTCTTTCTCTATTTGGTTATATGATTTTTGAGTATTGTCAGATTTTTTTTCATCTTCATACTGAATTTCAAGATCGTGTTCTACCCTTCTCAATATGTGCACGGCAGAGATGAGGGTTTCAGGATGTGCATAAAAAAGATAATAAAAATTATTTTGCCCTTTTGGACCAAAAAGTACATGGCTTATTCCTGCGACCGCGTCTGTTATATATATTGGAAAGATTGGGTTCAAATCATTTCCAGAAAGTACGAAAGATTTATTTGTTATTGCCTTTTGAATAATTTTTGATATTTCTGAATCTTTGTAACCTCCTTTTTCGCAATAAATATCTCCCAAAAATAAAAAATGAACGAATCTGAATTTTTTATATTCAAGAATTAAATCAAAGAATTTATCTAATTCGAAAATGCTTATTAATACTACGGTTTTTGTCTGATCCTGTTCGATTTTCTTAAATATCTCCGGTAAAAATCGTCTATCAGATTGATTACAAAAAATTACCGCATAGTCTATTTTTTCTTCTAAATTGCTTAATAGATATGAAGAAGAGCGGCCTATGCGGTAAAAATCCTTAATATCTCCAACTGTTTTGTCATCTGATAGATGTACGATTTTAAATTGAGGGTTAAATTCATTTGTTAAATCTTCAATTAGAGGTGCATCCCCCGACAAGAGAATTATGGGTTTTTCGCGTTCTTGGGTTTCAATAGTGAGTTTGGGCATGAGAATAGTTTACTTTAAGAGCATCATGGGTATCAACCCCGATTAAATCGGGGGCAAGGGCATCAAGGACTATATTCTCCATCGAGGGCAAGATTGACGAGAAGGTCTGCTTCCAAGTTTGCTTCTCGGCGAACATGTTCGTAAATTATTTTTGCTCCATTTTTCTTTTCTAAAGCTTTTACTGTAAAGTAGAGATTGCGAAGATTTTCATTTTTAATTTTCCACCTTCCCGATAATTGTTCGACCACAAGTTTCGAGTCCAAAAAAAACTGAACATTCAATACTGGATGTTGAATATTCAGCCCCACATATTTAAGGGCGGCGATTACCGCCGTATATTCGGCGACGTTGTTCGTTGCTTTTCCGATAGTTTTTCCTTCTTCGTAGATTTTAGTACCTTCCCAATTATATATAACGAATCCATAGGCAGCCGGTCCGGGATTTCCGCGAGCACCACCATCACAGTAGATAGTAAATATTGGCTTGTTTGGTTCGTTTATCATTTCAAATATTTTTCACAGAACTAACTCCTAATTACTAAACGATTATAACAGAGGAGATTATGCGAGATCTTCTCGCTTTGAGTGCAGGAAGGAAAACCATTGTTCAAAGAATGCGATTAAACCTTTCAGTGGCGTTTCAATTATTATATCAAGAACAAATATAAAAACATTAATCTGGCGAACTCCGTCTGCCAGATATCTTCCAACCCGCGCAATAGGCATAAAGAAAAAGTCAACAAATGGAGTCAGAAGCCTCGCTTTCTCCTTAACGGTATAAATATTTGCGGCCTGATTAATTCTATAAGACAAGAAAGTAATTATCGCAAAAAAGAAAATGAAGAACGCTTGACTTACAAAGTTGAAACCCAGTCGACTCAGGATGTAAATGATAACCCCAAAGCTTAAAAGATAGGTGCCAATCCAAACTATCGTAAATATAGTATCAAGAAGTGTTTTTGCTCTCGGTTTATGATGAAAAGCAAGAGATTTTCCAAGGTTTGGTATCCCATCGAATAAAAGCGAATTTATTCTATTAACAATTCTTTGTGTATTATCTTTTCCGGGTGCCCTTATGAAAAATGATACTAGAATCATCATTCCAACTGGAATCGCAATATTAATTGCAATAACTCCCCAGAGAATGTGGCCGTAAACCAGTCTGTCATAAGTGCCTTCTATAGTTAAGGCCAGAAATACTTTTGAGAGTAAAATAAAGATGATAGAACGAATTATTGCCCGTCTTACCTTCCCTGAAATATTAGCATAGCGCGCATTGCAAGTTTCTGTAATAATATTAGTAAGCTCCTCAGGGCTTGATATGAGTTCCCGAAATTTTCCATTATATTTCATTAAAACATCTTCAAGAATTAAAAACGGTGGGATTTGTCTTTTAACAAATTCAAATATCTTAAAACGCCCAGGATAATTCAATTGCTTCTCCATAATGCGTTTGCCTTCTGAAAACCTTTGGGCAGTTTGATGTAGATTATTTGAATTAAGTCTTCCAAAATATTGGTTGAAAAGCGCATACCGTAAAAATGGTAAGTCTTCTTTTGCGAACGATTTCCTTATGGCTATGAAAACTTGAATATCACGTGTTTCCTCAGTATCGTCCTGAATTTTAATTATTTTTTTAATGGTGCGGAAAATATAAGAAATCATAGCTTCCTTCTGCGGGGTTGGTTTAAGTCTATCCTCAAGGTCGGAGGATATTAAATGATAGATCCATTCATTGAGTTCCGACTCTTTCTCCCTATTGTGTTTAGGGATAATATTTCTAAGTTCAAGATAAAGGTCAATTGTTTCCTCAATCTCTAAGATTTGATGATCGCTGATGCTTTCCTCAGGGAAGTATCTTGCCCAAATAAGTTCACGGACAAGGAGATTTCCAACAGTTTTGCCATTTCCACCAAGAAGGAGACGGCGTCTTAAAATTCGTTCAATTGCCGCACGTAAAATTACTTCTTCTTCCCGGTTTTCGATTGCAGTTCTAAGTCTTTCGTACCACGCAGAGAGTTCTGCGGCAATTCCGCTTGCAAATCCCTGATCTCCTTTTTCCCCGCCAGCCTCCTCGTGCGCCTTAATTAAGTAATCAGAATCCTGATTGAGCTTTGCAGACGAATCCATAAGTGTATTATATGCCGACGATTCGGTAGGAGCAAGTAAGAGGATGTAGCCGATTGAAGCAAAAATTGTGGTATGCTAGAATCCTAAACAATGGATAAAGTTTACGATCATAAAAAAGTTGAAGAAAAAATCTACATTGAATGGGAAGAAAAGGGATATTTTAAACCAGAGGTTAATCCAACTGGCGCACCATACTCAATTATTCTTCCTCCTCCAAATGCTAATGCACCGCTTCACTTTGGCCACGCGATGTACGTTATTGAAGATATTTTAATTCGATATCACAGGATGTTAGGCGCAGCCGCACTTTGGCTTCCTGGAGCAGACCATGCGGGATTTGAGACCCAATTTGTATTCGAAAAATATCTTGAAATGAAGGGAAAATCACGATTCGACTTTGACCGCGATACGCTCCATCAAATGATTTGGGACTTTGTTGATAAAAATCGAGGAGGAATGGAGTCGCAACTCAAAAAATTGGGATTTTCTCTAGACTGGTCACGAATGAAATTTACTTTGGATTCTGACATAGTTGCTGTAGTTTATAAAACTTTCAAAAAACTTTACGATGACGGACTAGTTTATCGTGCAAAAAGACTGGTTAACTATTGCACATATGACGGAACCTCGTTTTCGGACCTGGAGGTTATTTGGGAAGAAAGAAAGGATCTTCTTTACTACATCAAATACGGGCCACTAGTTCTGGCGACGACGCGTCCTGAAACCAAATTCGGCGATACGGCAGTTGCCGTCAACCCAAAGGACAAAAGATACAAGGAATACGCAGGAAAAGAAATAGAGATAGAAACGGTTTTAGGAAAGGCAAAGATAAAAGTGATCGCAGATGAATACGTAGATCCGGAGTTCGGAACAGGGGTTGTTAAGATTACACCCGCGCATGATTTTAATGACTTCGAGGTTGGCAAAAGGCACAGTCTTCCCCTAAAGCAGGTAATAGGATACGACGGAAAAATGAATGATCTTGCTGGTAAGTTTGCAGGTCTTTATGTAAAACAAGCCCGCCGCGCTGTTGTTTCGGAGATGCAGGAAAAAGGGTTAATAAAAAAAATAGACGAGAATTATACACACAGGATAGGACTTTGTTACAAATGCAAAAATGTTTTAGAACCGTTGCCGTTGGAGCAGTGGTTTGTGAAAATGGAGCCCTTAGCAAGACCGGCAATAAATGCCGTTAAAAATGGTGATATAAAAATTCATCCAAAGAGTTTTGAGAAACTTTATTTTCAATTTCTTGAAAATATTCGCGATTGGAATATCTCGCGGCAGATTGTGTGGGGGATTAGGATTCCAGCATGGGAATGCGAAAAATGTTCAAATTGGGAAGTGACAACAGGCGTGACCCCTGAAAAATGCTTGAAATGTGACTCTAAAGACATCAAGCAAGACACAGACACTTTTGATACATGGTTCTCATCTGCGCAATGGCCCTTCGCTACTTTGCAGCCGCAAAGTAGCTCAAACTCAAAATTGGAGAATAGTTCGGATTTCCAGAAGTTCTATCCGACGACGGTGATGGAAACGGGTTATGACATACTTCGCTGGTGGGTTGCACGCATGGTAATGATTGGTTTGTATGCAACAGATGAAGTTCCATTTAAGAACATAGTTCTTCATGGTCTTGTCAAGGATCCATACGGCAAGAAAATGAGTAAATCCAAAGGCAATGTTGTAAATCCTATTGAGCTTGTTGAGCAATATGGTGCGGATGCCGTCAGGTTTGCGCTTGTCTTTGGGACAGCCCTTGGTAACGATCAAGCGCTTTCATATCCAAAACTTGAAGCAATGCGTAAATTTTCGAATAAACTGTGGAACATAGGACGTTTCATAGAAATGAACAAGCCAGAAGGCTTTGTTTGGGAACAATCAGATTATGAAGTATTTGGGCTTTCAAAGATTAAACAATCTAAGGTAGATACAGATTTCATTCAAAAAGTAGATGGATTGACCAGAGAGATAAGTAATCACATCGAAGGTTATGGCAAGGATCATGCCGGAGCTTACGGATTTAATTATGCCGCAGAACGCTTGTACGAATTTATTTGGCATGAGTTTGCAGATAAATATATTGAGGACGTCAAAAATAGAATCGACAAAGATTCGTACTTAATACTTACTGCTTTATATTTAATGCTTCTAAAACTTCTGCACCCTTTCATGCCTTTCATAACTGAGGAGCTCCATAAAAAGTTTGAGCCAAAAAAAAGCATAATGATTGAGCGATGGCCAAAATAAAGCACTATGGAAAAGGTCAGTTTCTGGCATAAGTGTATAGACTGTAATTCAATATTTGAGCCTGATAATTTTTACTATACGTGTCCTAAGTGTAATGGCCTGCTTTTAATTGAGAGAGATGAAGACTGGGTGGATAAAAAAGTAGGACACGGTAAGCAAGCTCAAAAATTCTTTGACAACATAAAATTTGGAAAAGAAAGAGATATATATCCAAACGGAAGCGGTGTTTTTATGTGGCTCCCTTTAATTTTACCCGGGTTTCCAAACGCTGCTGTAATCTCACTTAGAGAAGGGTTTACGGACCTTTTTGAGATACCCGATTGGCTAAAAAAGAAAGTCGGTCTTGAAAAACTTTTTATAAAAATGGAGGGCCAGCTTCCCTCCGAGAGCTTTAAAGATAGAGGGATGTCTATTGCAACGTCTGAGGCTCTGCGTTTGCAGAAATTTTATCCGAAGCTAAATATAAAGTTCATAGTCTGCGCCAGCACGGGAGATACCTCAGCCTCTGCCGCTATTTATTCTGCTTATGTAAAGGATAGATTGAAGTGTATAGTTTTTCTCCCTCACGGAAAAATCTCATCCGGACAATTGTTTCAAGCCATGGCACATGGGGCGCTCGTGTTGAGCATTAAACATCCAAACGGATTTGATGGTTGCATGCAGCTAATTCAGGAATTCTGCTCAAGACACCCGGAGATTGTTCTGGTGAATTCAAAAAACGATTTTCGAATCGTAGGGCAGGAGACTATAGCGCTTGAGATATGTCAGGATTTGCACTGGAAAGCGCCTGAATGGATTGCTATACCCTGTGGGAATGGCGGTAACTTAACCGCTCTTCTAATCTCGTTATTAAGAATGAAGAAAAGAAAAATGATAGATGATTTACCTGGGATTATTGTTGCACAAACAGAGGCGGCAAACACTTTAGTCAGGTGGGCAAATAATAAATTTAGAAATTATGAGCCGGGGGCTTTTAAAGACACCGTAGCCTCAGCAATGAATATTCAAAACCCTGTAAGTTTTCCAAGAATCAAAAAGCTGCATAAGGAATTTAGGTTGGAGTTTTTTGATGTGCCCGAGCAGGATATTCAAAAGACTAGGGCGATTTTTATGAGTGCGGGCGCAAATATTTGTCCTCAAACAGGAGTTGCTTTGAATGCTGTACTTCAGGCAAGGGAGAAAAACATTGTTAAGGAAAAAGACACAGTTGTTGTTATTGGAACAGCGAGCGGAATTAAATTTGCCGAGTCTGGGTTTCAGTATCACATGCAGGAAAATAGTACCGAATATACTAACCCCTATAAAGTTATAAACGGAACAATAAAGGACATAGAGGAATCTATTGGAATTTAAAAATGATCAAGGATTATTACCGCAAAATTACCGTAAGTTTACCGCAGAGCTTTTCTAAAAGATTTAAAAAGTTCAACAAAATTGTAGATTCAGCCTTAAGTCGAGATAATCTAAGGCAGCATGGTTTTAATTTCCTGCTTCTTTTTCTTGTTTTATTGTCTATTTTTTCACTCATATCCGCAATATTATTGTATTATTCTTACGGCGAACTAAGGAAGAATTACAGAGAAGCGGTGAACAACCTTGATTATTGGGAGAAAGTTGTTATGGACTATCCTGCTTTTCCTGATGGCTACTATAACGCAGCAATTTTTGCAGGGACTTTAGACCAGAAACAAAAAGCGTTGGAATATCTGGATAAGGCTCTCAAGCTTGATCCTGATTTTGAGGACGCAAAAGAACTTAGGAAGTTGATAGGGAACAGATAATAGTTGGAACTTATTCTTTTGGTCCGTCGCCTTCGGCTGGTTTTTCGTCAGACTCTTGTTTGTCCGCACCTTCTTTTGGTCCGTCGCCTTCGGCTGGTTTTTCGCCTTCGGCACCTTCCGCGGGGGTTTCTGTCTCGGTTTGAGCCTCGGCCACTGCAGCCGCAGTTTCTGCTTCCTCTGCTGCAATTTCTGCTTCCATCTCCTTTGTCACCAGTTCTCCGATCTTAAACACTACTTGAGATTGGTCGCTTAATATTGTAATTTCATCCGCAACTTTAATGTCAGAAACAATTATTTGATCATCAACCTTAGTCAACTGCTCTACGTTTACCTCAATTTTCTCAGGAAGATCAGTTGGCAGAGCTTCAACTTCAAGTTCTGAAACAGGTTGTTCAAGAAGCCCTGTCTTATCAGCCACTGCCTTGGGCTCACCGACTGCAACGATAGGGATATGCGCCTTAATCTTTTCCTTAAGGTTTACCTTGAAAAAATCCGCGTGAACTGGGGTTTGGGTTCGAGGATCGATTTGTACATTGTGAATAAGAACCGGTATGGTCTGACCATCATATGCAAGATCAACAAGTCCTGTTTCATGAACTTTACTAAACACAGAGAGGAAACTGTCTAAGGGAAGCTCAACAGCAGAAGACTTCATGTCTCTTCCATAGATATTTGCGGGAAGTATGCCTTCCTTCCTTAACTTCTTAACCTTTTTACCAAGAACCGATCTCTTTTTAACTTTTAACTCTTCGCGCTTTGCCATTAAGTTATTATTTTACTAAAAAAGCTTATTAAAAACAATTGGAAGGAATTCACACCTTCTTTCGGGCAAGGATTTTGTATGGCGCAAGAATATAATCCAAACCCAATTTTGTCAATTGTCTTCGGCAGCCTCATGCCTTCTAAAGAAAATATTCCCTGAATTTCTTAATTCCTGGGGAATTTCCCGCGTCCTAAGGTCTTCTTCAAGCTGTAAATAATATGTTCCTATATATTTTGGGTCCTGATGAAGCCGGGCAATTAAAAGCATTGCCAAATCTGTTTTTAAACGGGTGAATTCTTCATTATCTCTACCTCCAGCGTATACTTCGGCTGCTTCATCTACATCAACAACTGACGTCGGCTGGCCAACAATAACACGTACTTTAATCCTAAAACCTCCGCTAAAGTATTTAAAAAATCCAAGAGCTCCTCTTGGCCATTGTTTTTCTGTGCCTTCAAAGGCAACCGGTAAAATGGATCGCTCGCCATTTCCGTGCCAATACTCAGATGCTCCATATCTTCCTGCTGTCATACTGCCCTTCTTAGCTCGTGTTCCTTCTGGAGCCATAACTAAAATTGACCCTTCAGGAAGCTCTTGTGCCCATCTTTTGGCTTCGGCGTTAATTTTATCCCGATTTGGATAATCAGGCATAGTATGAGGAACTACCGGCCTAACTTTAAAACCTCTCAGTAACTGTTTTGAAGGAAATCTCTCAACGTATGTAATTTTAGCAATAATATTCGCGTCCTTCACTAAATCATCAAAGCCTTCCTTCACAGTGACAACTGCTCCGCTGATTAAATCTGCAAAACTTTTATGGTCTACAATTGCAACCATCGTTTCCCCTTGTGCAAGACGTTCTCTTGACTTATCAATATTCTCTCCTCCTAGAAATTCGTAATTAAGGGGGGCTCTTCTTAATAATTCTCTTGGAGCGTTGAAAAAACTGCCTGACTCTTTTGACATTGCGTTATTTTAATAGTAGTTAATGCTAAAAGCAAGTTGTTGTAATGCGCTATATTTCCCGACTTAACCTCTTAGTTTAGAGATGAGCCTATTAGGCTATTTGGAATTGCATTGAATCCGGTATTAATTTTTGAGCAAAACGCGATAATGGTCCTTCACCAATCTCAACAAAACTTGTAACTCCGCTTCTTTGCGCTTCCTGTAAAGCCTCCCTGAATCTTACGCCGCAAGTTAATCCACTAATTAAATCCGCTCTTATTTCATCGGGATCCAAAGTTGCTGCGGCAGATGTATTGAGAATAATGGGAGAAGTAGGTTTTTCAAATTTGATAGTATCTAAATATTGTGCGAACAAATCTTGCGCTTCTTGCATTAGTGGACAGTGTGCGGCAATAGGAACACGAAGTCGTTTAGTTTTTTTTATTCCCGCGTCTTTTGCATGAGCTGCTGCGTATGCAATATGGTTTTCCCTACCGCTTAAAATGATCTGGGCTACTGAATTATCATTCGCAACCCATATGCCCTCTCCCCCCAGCGCTTGTGAGGTATCAAAACATAGCGATTCTGCTTTTTCCAAAGTTGTCCCTAGGGCTAACATGCCGCCTTTGTTTTCTTCCTTCCCGCCTACTTCTTTCATTAATCTTCCTCTTTTAGTCGCCATATGCAATGCTGTTTCTATATCTACAACACCAGCCGCTCCTATAGCACTCATTTGACCGGTACTATGCCCTAAAAAAGCAAGGGGCGGCCTTCTCTTGAATAACGGGTTTCTTTCAAGAAACACAAAATAGGCTGCTAAACTGACCGCAACTGTGGCAGGTTGTGCATTTGAGGTATCGTAGAGTGCGTTAGTTGATTCATCGCTCGGCTCATTGAACATGATGTCTAGCAGCTCTGGATTTAGTTGATCAAGAATTCCCTGCGCAGTTGTGGAGTTTTCATATAAACTTTTCCCCATTCCGGCTCTTTCTGCTCCTTGACCAGGGAAAAGGTACATAATCCTCCCAGAAATTCTTTCTTCTTCAATGCCTGTTGATATATTCAATTGTTCCGATTTTATTGCCATACGCAGGATTATACAAAACAGGATGACAAGATACAATCGCAGTCAAAAGCCAGGCCCTGCGGATTAGGTGAACCTTAAAAATTGAGACTGAGGAACCCACTTAGCTTGCCCTGAGGAATTCGAAGGGGGAGGGTTGGAAGCGAAGT
>CAYHUY010000007.1:0-37797 GCA_964360265.1 uncultured Gammaproteobacteria bacterium
TCAAGCATTAACAGTTATTTATTACGATAGAAGCCCTTTGCCGGATAGTTTTTTTGACAAACCACTATTTGAAGGCCGCGGGCAAGGATACTTATATTCTGAAGGCCGCGGGTTTGGCTATTATTCATCGAAAAAAGAGATTGGCAAAGCACTTCTAACCGATGAGTTTAAGGTTTCTGATGTCTATGCTTTTTACTATGAAGCGCAAAAAATTAAAGTTAATAACATAAGTTTAAAGATTAGAGAGGAGATGGGAAACTATATTTCGGACTCAAAAGCGAATTCGAATTGGAAGTCTTATGCTAATTCCTCAAACACTTTCTCATTGTTATACCCACCAAATGCGCATATTGCTGAAGAGGAAAGGTCGATCCAAATAATTGACTCAGCGTTTTCCTCAAAAATTACATTTACGCCTGTTCCTCCAGGCTTTGATTTAAACGAATTTATAAAAATAAAAGAACTAAGGGAATCTTCCGAAATAACTCCTAAAAAAGTGTCATTTGATAGGTTCCATTCTAATGACGCGATTGTTATAATTGGGCAGTCTAAAAGGGAATATTTTATTAGACTAAAAGATACTCTATTTCTTGCAGAGACAGAGAATATGTACAACGAATCAATTCTCTCAATCGAAAAAATTCTCGGGTCAATGGAGTTGATAGAACAAAAATGACAAAAATAAAACATAAGGTAAATATCGAGACTCCGCGAAAGCGCGGGGTAAGCTTCGAAGAATCCTACTTTGAAGGTTACTATAGCGGGATAGGAGATTTTAGTTCTGATCGGGACCGCGAACTTACCAATTGGTTTCAGGGGATGTTTGAATACATTAATAAGTTTTATCCTCTCAAGAGGGGTAGGGGTAAAAAATTGATTGAGTTTGGTTGTGCAACTGGAGCTGCTGCAAATCTTCTTGCAGACTATGGATTCAACGTTTATTCAACGGATGTCTCTAGATATGCGGTTGATATGGCAAAAAAAAATTACCCGGACATAAAATTTAGCGTGCAGGATATGCAGAAACTCTTTACTCGCGACCGAGATTTTGATATTGTTGTGGCATTCGATGTAATAGAACATTTGAAAGATCCAAAGATTGCGCTCATGAATGCATATAAAATTTTAAAGCCTGGTGGATCAATAATTTTAACGACCCCGAATGATTACAAACACATGTCAAACGATCCAACACATATTAGCGTTAAAAAGCCCAGCGAGTGGAGAAAAATTATTAAAAAAGTAGGGTTTAAGAATGTAATCATGCGACAGGTGACATTCATTCCGTATCTATATAGATTCCACTGGCGGCTCAATTATGCAATGCCGGTTGCGTTTTCATCACCATACGTGATCTCTCCGGTTGTAATTATTGCTAAAAAATGAAAAAGAGAATTCTTATAGACATTGCAATTATTTTTATTTTAGGGCTTTTGCCACTTCTTTGGTTTCGTGGCGGTTCAGTTCTCTTAGGTCATGATGCGGGACTTGCGCTGGATCCCCTGATGCATTTCCTGGATCGCATTCACGTTTGGTCACAGAGATTTAGCCTTGGTACAGATCAAAACGGCGCATTATTAGGGGCGTTTTTCATTCACGGTCTTGAAGCATTTTTTGCTTGGATTGGACTTAATCTTTACTGGGGACAGATAGTACAGTTTGTTTTCTGGTTTACACTTCCAGGTTTTGCAATGTATTATGTTGCCTACAAATTATTTCCTGACAAAAAATATCTTCCCTTTATTGCTTCGGTTGTTTATATGTTGAATTTCTATCTTCTTCAGGCATGGTTTATTGCCGAGCGGACAAAATTCTCAATCTACATAGTTTTTCCGTTAGTTTTGTATTTTGCAATTCAATATTTGCGCGGGCGAATGGGCCTATTTAAAAGCATACTTCTAACAGGAATGATACTTGGGATATTTAACGGCGGAGGAAGTCTGCCTTTATACGGAGGTTTAGCGTTTGGGCTTTTGGTTACCTATATTTACATAAATGTAATTAATTTTAATCTTAGAACCCTCAAAAGAACCTTTTTGTATTCAATTGGGGTGGGCATTATTTATTTCCTTCTTAATGCATACTGGATTATCCCATATGCATTTTATATTACCGGATTTTTTGCAAGAGACTTGGCTCAGTTTGGAGGAACAGAGGGAGCATTAAGTTGGGCAAGATATCTTTCCTCGCAGTCTACATTTATAAATTTATTCCGCGGACAAGGAATACCGGAATGGTACCTAAACCCTTACCACTCTTATGCGCAGAATTTTCTTACTAACCCTGCTCTCGTAATTGTTTCATTTCTCTTGCCAATTTTGGCATTTTTATCTTTATGGTTAGTTAAAAATCGCCGTGATGCTTACATACTTTATCTTACAGTTCTTATTCTTCTCGTTGGAATTTTATTTTCTTCCGGTCCTGAATCGCAGCTCGGTTTTATCTACGAAGCTCTTGTGAAATATATTCCAGGCTTTGCCATGTTTAGATCCGCATTCTTTAAATTTAATTATATGGTTTGGTTCTCATATGGAATTCTAATTGGTTTTTCAATAAATCACATTCTTACTTATGTAGAGATAAGATACTTTAAAAAATATGCATTTTTGTTTTCTAATATTGCTTTAATTCTTCTTACGCTAGGCTATGTTCTTTATCATTACCCGGTTTTAGATGGTTCTTTTCTTGACTATTCTCGCGAACCCGGAAATCCGCTGACAACGCGAGTAAAGGTACCTGATTATATCTTTAATTTTGGAAAATGGATAAATTCACAAGATCCTAATATTCGTTACCTTTCAATGCCACAACTTGGAGAAAATCCTTATATTATGTATGAATGGCGCTACTGGAGCATAGCTCCTATCACGAGTTTGCTTTCAAGAAACTCATTTGTCCGCAATACTGCTCTTGCTCCTGAAACAGAAAGACTATTGATGAATGAAATGTATGCTGCGTTCTTAAGGAATGACATGGCAAGCTTTCTCGATTATACGGATATATTTGCTATTGACGGTATAGTTCTTGAAAAGGATTATGATTGGGACAACCCAACCTGGGCAACAGTGAATCCAGAAAAATATGAAACTATTCTTAACTCACATCCCGACTTATTCGAGCATGAACGGACTTTTGGAGAGTGGTCCGTTTATTCATTGGCGAAGCGAGCAGAGTCTTTAAGAGTTAGCTCGAGTACAAAGCTTTCCTATTTACAAGGAAAGTTGAGCAAGGTAGTATCCTTTCCTTCTTTTTCCCCCAAAGCGCCTTTGTTTATGAGCGACATAGAGCAGCAAAGCAATATAGACTTTTATGCAAAAAGAGCTGACGATATATACTTGGCGCCTGAATGTATTCAGTGTGATCTGGAATATAAAGAAGGAACTTTCAAATACTACAATCCTAAGCTTCTTCCCGGATCAATTTTCTATCCCCTCATTACATATGGTGAAAATAAAGTTAGAGCTGCTTCTCGTGACTTTTCGTCTTTGGTTAATTACCTTATAACTACATCAAACAGAAGGATTATTGAGGTTAAATGGATGACCGATTCAAGGGTAAGAATAGATAAGATACTCCCAACCATTGAGCGATATCGAGATACCTTGCGCGAATTAAAAAATCAGTTATCAAATGAAAAGTGGGGCGAAAGTGCAAAAGAAGAAAATAATATAGGTCAAATGGCAATTAATCATATCTTCCAGCAGGTTAATCTTTTAGATTCTGTTTATAAAGACGGGATCACATCGTATTTCCCTAAATTGGCGTTGGCCGAATCCTACGATGAAATACTGGAGATAGAAAAATTTGTTGATAAAAAAACATGGGCAACCCACGACATGGAAAATAAGAGATATATATTTGATCTTCCTATAACTGGGGACTATGAAGTTTATGTAAAGCGCGGTAGTCTTACGGATCCCAGAGTTGATCCAAATGAAACAGCAATATCAATTAGAAATTCCAATGTGGAGCTTAAGCCTAAAGGCATGATTGGTGATTGGTTAAACTTTGGTTCTTATAGTTTTCCGGATAAGAAGACTTTCATATCATTAAAAGATGGAACTTTAGTCAATTATTTAGATAATATAACGCCTGCATTACCTGACGGGAAGGAAGGAATCGAACAGGATAAAAACAACTTTTCTCTCTCTGTTGACAGTTTAAATAAGTGTTTTTACTATCAGCTTAGAAATCTTGAGTTTCCCGATACGACATATGCTGTTTCATTTAAATACAGGAACTTTTCTGATAAAAATACCCTCTCTTTCTTTCATCAGGCGGGGGAGAGCGATTTACTTAGGTACAGCATAAAAGACTCCGCTCTTGCAACAGCAAGATATTGGAAAGAGTGGGTTAAGCTCATTGCGCCGTCCAAAGACGGTACCGTGAAACTTTATTTCTGCAATGGGTATTTGTCTTTGAACGAAATTTTAGGGATAAAAGAGCAGGGAGAGTTCGATCTTTTGCCGGAAGGGCAAACACTCATTGAGATTGCCGACATAACGTTTCATAAAGTAGCTTTCCCCAATGTAGTTCTTTATAAGAAACAAAAAGAGGTTGTAGAAAAGGAAATAGTTGAAAGTTTTTCGAAAGTAGATCCAGTCACTTATGCGGTAAATTTAAAAGAAACAGATGTTCCGGCGTCCCTTATTATGCGAGAAAGTTTTGGAAAATATTGGCAGCTTTGTGGAGAAAATAATAGTTGCTTATCATTTGATGATAAGGCCCATTTTTCAACAGGTGGTTTTGCTAATGCCTGGTATTTAGCAGACAGTTCTTTGGGTCGAAAATTAACTCTCTACTACTATCCTCAAAGGTGGTATTCTATTGGTACAATTATAACAATTGTATCGGTCATTATTATTATAGGAGGGATATGTTTAAAAATATTAAGAAAAAGATAAAATTTACAAAAAATCAAATATCAGATTTTGTTGAGAGAAACATTATTAGGATTCTTATTGTTTTGGGAATTTTTATTCTTCTTGAAATCAGTAAAACTTTTCCCTATATCAACATTATTCCTAATGTAGATTTTCTAATTGTCGGATTTACTTTATTTCTTGCCGTAACTTTATTTCGCGTCAGTATCCCCAATAGGAGTATTATTCTAATCGTGTTGTTCTTGTTTGCTATTGCGACACTTGTCACGATAGTAGAACTAAAAGACATTGCAGAAATGATTGGATTTATAATTTTTGTGCTACTTGCCCTTACGATCATTAGACTGATTTTTCAAGAGAGAAAAAAGTTAAAAGAGTTAGATCAATAATTTTATTGCATGATAAAAAGAATAATTGTAGATTTAGCCCTTATTTTTGTTCTAGGGCTTATTCCGCTACTTTGGCTTCCTGGTGGGACAATTATTTTAGGACATGATGCCGGGTTAACTTTGGACCCGGTAGCAAATTTTGTAGATAGGCTTTATGTTTGGACGCAAAGATTTGGGATAGGAACAGATCAAAGTTTTGCGCTTCTTGGAGCATTTCTAATCCACGGAATAGAAGCATTTCTTGCATGGGTTGGCTTTACACTTCCAATTCAACAGAAAATCCAATTTGTATTTTGGTTTACTTTGCCGGGTCTAACAATGTACTTTTTAGCGCATAAGATCTGGCCTGAGAAAAGATATTTACCCCTGGTTGCCTCAATTATGTATATGATTAATTATTATCTTATTCAAGCGTGGTTCATAGCAGAGCGGACTAAATTTTCAATCTATGCGGGACTCCCTTTATTTTTGTATTTTCTTCTCTTCTACTTTCTAGGAAAAATTAAATTGTTCCCAAGTGTTATTTTTGCTGGTCTTATTCTAAGTATTTTAAATGGGGGAGGGAGCTTCCCTCTTTATGGAGGTTTAATAATAATTGTCCTTACAATCTATGTGTATTTTGCTGTTTTGTCCTTTGAGAAAAGTACGTTTTTAAAAATCGCATATTTCTCAATCGGAGTTTCACTGGTCTATCTGCTGCTGAATTCATACTGGCTGATTCCATACCTTTTCTATATTTTAGGGTTTTATGGCCGAGATTTAGCGCTTGCGGGAGGACCGCAAGGGGCGCTTGGTTGGGCAGAATATCTCTCTCAAGGCGCCACTTTTTTTAATCTCTTAAGGGGTCAGGGGATTCCGGATTGGTACTTAAACCAGTATCATGCTTTTGCTCAAAATTTCCTTACAAACCCGACTTTTATTACTCTAAGTTTTGTCTTCCCAATCCTTGCTTATCTTTCTCTTTTTTTTGTGAAAGATAAAAAAAGTAAATTGTTTATTTATCTGCTGGTGATTCTTAGCCTTGTTGCGCTTGTTTTTACGGCAGGCCCAAGGTCTCAGATTGGGGTAATTTACAAAGCCTTGGCGCTTTATTTCCCAGGCTTTTCGATCTTTAGAAGTGTTTATTACAAGTTTGGATATGCATTTTGGTTTGCTTACGCAATTCTTATAGCGTTTTCTCTGGATTATATTTTCTCGAAAATACAGTTAAAGATTCCAAGGAACCTTTCGAGCTATTTTCAAGGAGCAGCAATAACGCTCGTAATAATTTTTGTATTGTTTTATCACTACCCAATCCTTAATGGATCATTTCTTGACTACTCACATGAGAAAGGTAAAGAAAAGACAACGAGAGTAAAAGTTCCAAAATATATCTTTGAATTTGGGGAATGGATGAAGCAAGAGAGTCCTGAGAAAAGATACTTAATTATGCCCCAACTTTCTGAATCTGGATATGTTGCATATAAGTGGAAGTACTGGAGCATTTCGCCTCTCAATAGTCTCTTTTCAAGAAATTCTTTTGTTCAGAACACTCTTCTTTTGCCAATCTCTGAGAGAGTACTTCTATCAAAAATGTATCAGGATTTTCTTAAAAAGGACTTTGAAAGTTTCTTTGATTTTACAGAAGTTTTTGCAATAAATGGGATCGTCTTACAGAAAGACTTTGATTGGAAAAATACCTTGTGGGGTACAACTAATCCAAAAGTTTATGAAGAGATTCTTGAAGCTAATCCTAATTTTAAGATTGTAAAAACATTTGGAGAATGGAAAGTGTATGCTATTGTAGGAAGGCCAAAGCCTCCACGAGTTGCGGCAACCACAAAACTTTCTTTTCTTGAGGGTGAATTAAAAAATATTGTGTCATTCCCTCATCTAGATGCTCGGGTGCCAATTTTTATGGGGGCGTTAGATAAAAAAAATAGCCCATATTTTGTTGAAAAGGCTTCTGAAGTATTTCTTGCTCCCGAGTGCTTTAACTGTGATCTTAAGGGGCCAGGGCTTGGAATAACCTTTTACGACCCCAAAATTTTGCCCGGGTCAATTTTTTATCCCTTAATTACAATTCAGGAAGAAAATATTAAAAGACAATCTGATGACTTCAAGTCTCGCCTAAATTATTATCTGACAATCTCTGATAGAAGAATTATCGAGGCAAAATCAATAACCGAAAATAAGATATTCGTGCATCGACTCCAGGGAACGCTCGGCCGGTATCGAGACTCGCTCTCAGAACTTAAAAGATTTGTTAACCAGAAAGATTGGAAGATGAGCGGTCGGGAGGAGAGCACTGTTGCTGAAACGGTTGTGGCGCATTTTCTTGCTCAAGCAACTTGGGTAGAAGAACTTTATGACAGCCCTTTATTGTCGGCCGAAAGTAGAAAGATACTTGCAGAAGCTTATGAACAGGTACTTGCAATCGAGTCAAAAGCTCGAAAAAGAGTATGGATTACAAGGGATACGCAAAACAAGCGATTTATATTTGAGCTGCCAAAAAAAGGTGAGTACGATGTGTATGTAAAGAAGGGAAGTCTTGCGCATCAAGATGGCTTTGGGAAGGCAGAGATATTTCTTGCTGAAAAACCAGAGTCAAGAGTAGTTTCACAAGGTGAGGTCAAGGAGTGGTTATATTATGGGCCAATGAGAATTGATACTGACAGGCTCCGTCTTGCTCTCACAGATTCGACTGTAAAAAATCTCCTTGATGGTGTAAAGCCAACTTTCCCTTCTGACCCTAAGGGAATAATAGAGGATGCGAGTACACTTTCATTTACAACGGATAGTATAGATAAGTGCGTGTCTTATAAAGTCACAAATTTGGAAACAATTGGAGCAAGATATAGGCTTTCTTTTGAGTACAGGAATCTAACTGACAGAAGAGATCTATCATTTTACTTAACATTTCCAGGAGAAAAAACTCGAAAACTAGACATCTTAGGAACTTTTTTGCCAAACACAAGAAGTTTCCGAGTTGAGGAGAGATTTATCGAACCAAAAGACGGCCGAGTAAATATATCTTTCTGTAATGGGTTTGCAACATTATCTCAAAAATTAAAAGGAGAAGAAGTAAGTTCTTCTCTTATTCCCGGGCAAACACTTATGGAAACTAAAGAAATAAAGCTTGTTAAGGTCTCCTCCCCTGTTATTGTTTTGTACAAAAAACAAAAAGAACATGATGAGGTAGATTATATACAAAGCTTTAAAAAAGAAAGTCCGGTTTTGTATACGGCAGAAATAAAAGAAAGTAAAAATCCAATATCATTTACTATTCGTGAGAGCTTTGGCAAATATTGGCAAGTATGTCAGGATTCCGGAAAATGCTATCCTTTTGATGATAAAGTCCATTTCGCGGGAGCTGAGTATGCAAACGCATGGTATTTTGAGGACGGTATCAGGGGTAAGATAAAAGTTTATTACCTTCCACAGCAAATGTTCAACATAGGTTCATTTATTTCCATAGTAAGTTTAATTATAATTCTTTTTAAGATATGTTGGGATATTCTAAAGAAAAGGTATTCTATCTAATAAATTATTGTAAGAGTTTTTTTAAAAGGCATCTTGCTCATATTGTTTTTTTGGTTTTTTCTTTTCAAGTTCTAGTTGCAGCAGGTGCTCTCCCTTACTTTAATCTGATTAGCCAATATTCTTATTATGTTTTTACTGCAACATGGATAATTGCAGTTTTTTTATTCAGAAAGCAGATCACAAGCCCTTTTATATTAAGAGGTATAATTATTTTTATTTTATTGGGGATTCCTACTGCTTTACTTGGTTTTGTGAATGCCGCTGATGCACTTGGTTTTGCTACGTTTGTTCTGATTGGTACAGGAGTTGTGAAAAAGATTATTGAGGATATGTAAAATGAGGAAGATTTTATGTGTGATTGTAATTTTAATTGTCTATCGAGCAATATTTATAAACTTAGAGCTTATTGGCGGAGACTGGCCTTACTATTTTAAAGAATATCTTGATAGTTTCAGCCTACCTACAATTTGGAATCCCCTCTGGCCTACAGGTTTGGGCGGAAACCAGGCGATTATTTTGCCTCTAAAACTATATCTGCATCTTGTTGTGATGATTTTCGTGAACACTCTTGGGATTCCGTGGGCAATAGTTCAGAAGGTATTTTTCTTCTGGCTATTTTTAGGACTAGCAATTTACTCAAGCTACAAGTTTACAAAGTCATGGATCGGGGTATTAATTTACACAACGAATACCTGGATTTTACTAGTCCTATCAGGAGGTCAAATAGGGATAGCGCTGGCTTACGCAATAGCACCACTTGTTTTACATAAGCTAATAGAACTGGTTCGCAGTTCGCAGTTCGCAGTTCGCAGTTCGCTAATTGCGTCTTTGATTATCGCGATTCAAATGATGCTTGATATTCGTGTTGCTTTCCTAACCATCATGGTGGTTTTGAGCTACATTGTTTTCCATCATTTTCTAATCAGCCGAATCAACCTCAAACTATTAACTATTAACTATTCACTATTAGCTATCTCTGCCGTATTCCTCCATACCTTCTGGATTCTGCCAAGCGTTTTTATTGCCTTAAAAGGAGGCAACGTAGCAAGTATCGTTGACACAAGTGCTGCAAGTCTTGAGTTTTTAAGTTTTGCGAAATTTGAGAATTCCCTATCTTTGCTCCACCCTAATTGGCCGGAAAATATTTTCGGAAAAGTTGCTTTTATGAGGCCAGAGTTTCTAGTAATACCAACTGTTGCCTTCGCTTTCTTACTCTTTAGAAATTCAAAATCCGAAATTAAAAAAGGTAAAACAATTTTGTTTTTTGCAATTCTTGGATTGATTGGGGCATTTTTGGCTAAAGGAACACATGAGCCATTTGGGGAAGTATTTAGTTGGTTATATTCGAATATTCCAGGGTTCAATCTGTTCCGTGATCCCGTGAAGTTTTATGTTTTGATTGCTCTTTCATATTCACTTCTTATTCCCTATTCAATCGAACATTTAGGTAAGTTGAAAAAGATAGCTCCGTTTGTTTTCATTATATTTTGGATATACCTGTCTCTACCTTTTATTACGGGTTCGAACTCGGGAATATTTAAGGCACGAACTGTACCGACAGAATATGCTAGCTTAAGGAATCTTTTAGTCTCGGATAATAGATTCTCAAGAACTTTATGGGTTCCAAGTGTCCAACGATTCGGATTCGTCTCAGATACTCACTCAGCTCTTTCTGCCCAAGATTTATTCGGGTATGAAAATTCCGTATCTCAATTTAAAAGACCTGGCACAGAAAGCATGCTTCAAAATATGTCTGTCAAATATGTAATTATTCCGTATGATTCGGAAGGCGAAATATTTTTAAATGATCGAAAGTACGATGAGCGCGAATACTTGGAAGTTATAAAAAAACTCGGCGAAGTATCATGGCTGCATAAGATGAATGGGTTTGGCAAGATGGTAGTATACGAAATTTCAAATCCAAAGCCCCACATATGGTCGTCAGAGGACAAATTAATTTTTGCAGAAACGTTCGATAACAATTGGTATACGAGGACGAATGGTAGAAGGATACAATCTAAGCCGTACGGACGACTCAATAGTTTTAATATATCCAAAAGCGAACAAGACTCTGTAATTTTTCAATACGAACCCCAAAAATGGGCAACAATCGGATATATAATAAGCGGTTTAACAATGCTTTCTGTTTTGGGCGCTATTGGTATTTTTTTAAGAAGGAAGTGAATGTTCGCTCAAGTTTTTCAAGATGTTGATCTCTCATTCCGTGGTGGCAGCCGACAATAAGGCCTCTTTCAAATATCTCATTTGTTACAGGACATTTATTTGCGGAAATTCTGTATGGAATATTTTTAAACCCGGGGTGCTTTAAAATGTTGCCCGTAAATACGGGGCGTGTTTGAATATTATTGCCTTCAAGATACGTAACAATATCAAGCCTCGAGAATGGAGAGCCCTTTGTGATAGTGAGTGGAAATGCAAGCCATTGAGTTTCAACATCTTTTAGTTGTTTAGGTAAAATGAAAAAATTAGTATATTTTGAGAAAAAATGCAAGAGTCGTGAAAAGTTATGTGATCTTGTTTTCCTAAATTTCGGTAGTTTATCAAGTTGTGCATTTGCAAAAGCGGCAGTAATTTCTGGAGCTAAAAAATTATATCCAATTTCCGAGAAGACAAACTTTGCATCATATGGAATTTTACCTAATTTTACTTTAAAGCGTTTTAAAATATCTTCGGACTCTTGAAATACGGATGAGTTTCTCCCCCAACCACGAAGCACTTTTGCTCGCGTGTACCATTCAGGATTATTTACTAGAATCATTCCACCGTTGCCGGCAGCGGTAATAATATGAGAACCAAAAAAACTGGTTGTTGTAATATCAGTGTATGTTCCTGTTGGCTTTCCTTGAAATTTTGCACCGTACGTATCGCAAGAATCTTCGACGAAGAACAGTTTATATTTCTTTGTTAATTTTCTTAGCCTTGCCAAATCAGGGACATTGCCTAGAAGTAGTGGAATCATAATTGCCCGTGTCTTCTTTGTAATCATAGATTCAACCTGATTGACATTAATTACATATGTCCCTGGCTCAACGTCAACAAATACAGGAATTAGTCCTTTTTTAAGAATTGGAGAGACGGTTGTTGAGAAAGTTAGGAGGGGAGTTATAACTTCAGAACCTTCAGGAAGGTTTAATAACTCAAACGCTAAAAGATTTGCTGATGAACCTGAGTTAACCATTGTGGCAAATCTCTTGCCAAAGTACTTTGTAGACCTTTCCTCAAATTCATAGGTTTCTACTCCTGTGTTTGTTCTGCGTTCATTTAACACAGCCAAAACTCTTTTAGTTTCGTGATCATCATGAACGGCAAGAGCGTAAGGTACGCGAAGGTCATTAGGCGAATTCTTCTTCATAGAGTATAGGTTTAAGATTATAACAATTGACTTGTTGTATTGGCAAGACCAATTGTTATACTATTACCCAATGAATTACAAGAACATATCTGTTTTTCTGCCCGTTTTTAATGAAGGAGAAAATATAGAGGAATCTGTTTTATCAATAAAAAAATATCTTCAGAAACGATTTAAGGATTTTGAGATACTAGTAATTAGTGATGGTAGTACTGATAATACCAATAAGATTGTTCGCGGGCTTTCAAAAAAAGATAAGCGAATTAAATTGTTCGCTCGCGATAAGAGATTAGGATATGGAGCAGGTCTCAAAACTGGGTTTAAACATTCATCAAAAGATTTAATTTTCTATACTGACGCTGATAATCAATTTAATATTGAAGAGATGGATAGGCTTTTTCCGTTGTTGAATCGATACGATATCGTAAGTGCGTATAGAATCAACAGAAAAGATCCCTTAATGCGAATTTTTGTTGCGAATGTATACAATTTATTGGTAAGAATAATATTCGGACTTAAAATAAAAGATGTCGATGCCTCTTTTAAACTTTATAAGAGAGAAGTATTTGACAAAATGAAACTCGTAACGAATACCGGACTAACGGATGCTGAGGCATTGATAAAAGCGCAAAAACTTGGATTTAAAATCGGCCAAATCGGGGTGCGTCACTATCCAAGACTTTATGGTCGAACGTCATACGAGGTGGGTGCAAGAAATAAAATTATTGCTTTTGTTCGACCCAAAGTAGTTCTTGATATATTGCGCGAAATGAAAACCTTATGGTTAGACCTTAAAAAATGAAAAAGTTTATTGAACAAATATACAGAAAAAACAAAAATTATGAGGGAATTGTGTTTTTGGATAGGGATGGAACAATCAACGAAGAAGTTGACTATCTTAACTCCGAAATGCAGACTAAAATTCTTCCGACTGTAGTGAGGGGGATTCAAATTTTAAATAAAAAGAGAATTGCGGTGGTTGTTATTACAAACCAACCGGTTATTGCCAGGGGATTGATTACTATTGATGAGTTAAAGAAAATTAATGATACTTTGTTTGAAGATCTTAAGAAAGAGGGTGCATTTATCGACGCAATTTATTCTTGCCCGCACCATCCAGAAACGAATCATTCAGATATTCCTCCCCACGCAATGAAATTTCGAATCGAATGCGATTGTAGAAAACCCGGCCTTGCTATGTATAAAAAAGCGATAAGTGATTTTGGTTTGAAAAAAATATTGGGTGCAATAGGAGATCAGACAAAAGATGTTGTTGCTGGTAAAAATCTTGGAATACGTAGTGTGATAGTTAAAACAGGATATGCAGGGCAGGATGGAATTCATGATGTCGCCCCTGATTTTATTTGTAATAATTTCCTCAGTGCAGTCAACGCATTATTGCAATAGAAAACTTCTTTGATATACTAAGGCGCATAACATGCTAAAGCAAAAAAACGTTCTAATTACAGGAATCACAGGTTTTGTTGGAAGCCATCTGGCGGACTACTTACTTGCAAACACAAAGTATAAGATATTTGGTCTAAAACGCGTTAACTCATCTCTTAGAAACATCAATCATATTTTAAATAATGTCGAACTAATAAATGGAGACCTTATCGACCAGACGAGCCTTGTAAAAGTTTTAAGAATTTCAAAACCTGACTATATTTATCATCTGGGAGCGTTATCATGGGTTACCCCTTCTTGGGACATGCCAGCAGCATACATGCAGGTCAATGCAATTGGAACTATTAATTTATTCGAAGCGCTTCGACTTACTAACCAAAAACCTCGAATTTTGATTTCCTGCACACCGGAAGAGTATGGAAACGTACCAAAAAATAAAATTCCAATAACTGAAGAAACAGAACTTGCGCCTGTAAATTTGTATGCCGCAGGCAAGGTTGCTCAAGACGCGGTTTGCCAAGCATACGCGGCTTCGTACAGATTCAAAGTAATTCGAACTCGCGCATTTAATCATGAGGGTCCAAGACGCGATATTTTGGGAGCGCTTGCCTCTTTTGCCTATCAAATTGCCCGAATCGAACGGGGTTTGCAAAAACCTGTTGTTGAAGTTGGAAATCTTTCCGCAAAACGGAACTTTACGGATGTTAGAGATATGGTTCGCGCATACCATCTTGCAATGGAAAAAGGAATTCCCGGAGAGTTGTATCTAATCGGTACCGATCAGATCTATACAATCGAACAGTGTCTGAAAATGCTAATTTCGCTTTCGAGCGAAAAAAAGAAAATAAAACACAAGGTTGTTCGTGAGCGTGTTAGGCCAACAGAGTTGCGATTATTGATCGGAAAATTCGACAAGTTTGAAAAACAAACCGGCTGGAAGCCTGAGATTTCTTTTCGCGAAACTATTCAATCGATCCTTGATTATTGGAGAGACTTTATAGATCAGGGTCGCTATTAACATGCGAGTATTAATAACCGGAATCAATGGCTTTATTGGAAAACATCTTTCTGAAAAATTAACAGAGCGTGGACATAAAGTTTTAGGGCTTGAAAACAAAGAGGATGGAGTTCTTAACAAAAAACTGGTGGAGCAAAAGGTTCGCGGTGCAGAAATTATTGTCCATCTTGCGGCTTTAACCTCGCATGAAAATATCGTTGATAGAAAATTCGAAACGCTTGAGACAAATTTCATTGGCACAAAAAATGTTTTAGACGCGTTTATTAGATCCAAACAGGCTTGCAAGTTTTTGTTCGCTTCAACAGGAAAAGTTTATGGCAAAATAGTTCGCTTGCCGATTGCAGAGGGCCATCCAACAAATCCCCTAAATATTTTAGGGAAATCAAAACTTATTACTGAAAGATTAATTGATTTTTATGCTAATGAAAAACAGGAATTTGTAATTTTCCGAATTTTTCAGGTTTATGGGCCGGGACAAAAAGAAAATTTTTTGATCCCGGCAATTCTTACGCAAGTTAATTCGGGAAAGAAAGAAATTACATTAGGAGATATAAACGCAAAAAGAGATTATGTTTATATTGATGATGTAATCGATGCTTTTGTTCGTGCGATCGAAAAAAAGGGAAAGAAGGGTTTACCCCGATTAAATCGGGGCTTATCTATCTATAATATCTGTACAGGAATTGGATTGAGTGCTTATGATATTGTAAAAATGGTAGGGAAAATAAAAGGAATAAAAATAAAAATCAAAGTAAATAAGAGCCTTTTAAGACAGGATGAAATGGATCAGGAGTATGGATCTTTTGATAAAGCAAAAAAGGAATTAGGATGGGAGCCAAGAGTTAGTCTTGAAGATGGATTAGGGAGACTTTTAGTTAAAAAAGCAAGAAAAAACAATTTACAGGCAGTAGTTTTAGCAGGAGGAAAAGGAACAAGGATGCAGGATAACTATCCCAATACCCCAAAATTGTTGATTCCAATAGGAAAGAAACCATTTTTAGACCATCTGGTAAATTACCTGATGGAAAACGACTGTCAAAGCGTAATCATATGCACGGGGTACCTAGGAGATAAAGTTGAAGATTATATTAACAAAAGAAGATATCCGATTTCAGTAAGACTATCAAGGGAAAAGGGTAGACTTCTTGGTACTGGAGGCGCCTTAAATTCGATTGAGGACTTGATTGGGAAGGACTTCTTTTTATTATTTGGCGATGTATATACAAGAATTAACTTAAAAAAAATGTTCACGTTTCATAAAAAAAAGAAAGCAGTAATTACCGCCGTGATTCACAAGAGTAAACATCCTGAAGATTCAAATCTTGTTCAATTCAATTCTCATGGGAGAATAATAAAAATATTTAACAAACCTCACTCAAAAATTCCTAAAAACCCTTATAATCTTGCAGCTGCATATTTAATTAGTAAAAAAATAAAAAAATATTTACTTCCTAAATCACGATATGATTTTGAACTTGATCTTTTGCCAAAATTGCTTGATGAAAACGTTCCGATATATGGTTATAATACGGATGAATTCATAATGGATATTGGAACGCCAGAAAGATTGGCAAAAGCAAAAAAATTACTTCATAAATGATAATTTCCAGGACTCCCCTCCGCATTAGTTTTGTCGGCGGAGGATCTGATATTCCTGCCTATTACAACCAAAGCCCTGGGGCTGTAGTGTCAGCTGCGATAAATAAGTACATATACATAACAGTTAATAAGAAATTCGATAAGAGAATCCGCGCTTCTTATTCAAAGACAGAAAATGTTGACAATGCTTCCCAGATAGAACATCCATTAATTCGCGAATGTTTAAAAAAGGTAGGCATAGAGCGGGGAATTGAAGTGACATCCATGTCCGATATTCCAGGAGAAGGTACGGGTCTTGGATCATCAAGTTCTTATACCGTAGGGCTTTTGAACGCTTTGTACGCGTACGTAGGAAAGTACGCTTCTGCTGAAAAACTGGCGAAAGAAGCATGTGAGATAGAAATTGATATTCTTAAAGATCCCATTGGTAAACAAGACCAATACATCGCGGCATACGGAGGGCTTCAATTCATCCAATTTTTATCAGATGGGAATGTAGACGTAAGTCCTATTATATGTTCGCCGGATATTAAGAGAAAGCTTGGAGAGAATTGTTTGCTCCTATATACCGGTTTGACTCGCTCAAGCGGTACTATTTTGTCAAAGCAAAGTAAGAATATGGAAAGCGACGTTGATAAGCGGGTAATTATGATCCAGATGGTAGCGCTTGCGCATGAAATGCAAAGACAATTCAATAATGATTCGATCGTTGACTTTGGAGAATTGCTTCATGGGAACTGGTTGTTAAAACGGAAAATGGCAGGAGGCGTAACAACAGAACAAATAGATAAATGGTATGCGCTTGCGAGGAAAAATGGCGTAGAAGGCGGAAAGATATTGGGAGCAGGAGGCGGAGGTTTTTTATTGCTCTATGCTAAAAAGAGAAATCATGCTAAAATACTCGCAAGTTTGAAAAATTTGGTAATTCACGATTTTAAATTCGAACCTCAAGGAAGCAAAATTATTTTTGTAAGTGAATAATGGATAAAAATAAAAAAAACCAAAATAATTTTGCAGGATCAGCTCTTCACTTCATTGATTCTTATTTTCAGGAAGTCATTAAATGTATAGTTTTACTTGAAAAGCAGTCTCTTGAACAAATGATAGAGATAATAATGGAGGCCTACGAAAATGATAAAAAGATTTACATTCTGGGTAATGGCGGAAGCGCATCTACGGCGTCCCACTTGGCCTGCGATTTGGGAAAAGGGACTCTTGCCCGGGTTTACGATAAAAATGAAAAAAGACTTCACGTTTTGTCTCTTACAGATAACGTTGCGTTAATGACCGCGTATGCTAACGATCTGTCCTACGATGATATTTTTCTTCAACAATTAAGAAATTTAGTCGAACGCGATGACGTTGTAATTGCGATTTCAGGTAGTGGTAATACCAAAAATGTTTTAAGTGCAGTGGCCTTTGCTAAAAAAATCGGCGCAAAAACTATTGGACTAACTGGATTTAATACTGGCGGAAAACTTGCGCAGATCGTTGATGTTTCGATAATCGTCAAAACATCCCATTATGGTCCGCTTGAAGATGTGCATATGATGATAGGGCATTTGGTTGCCGCGACTGTTGCAAGCGCAAAACATACGGAATCGGCGAATGGTAAAACTCGAAAAAACAAAGCCGTTCCATTCTACCTCGAATGAAAATTCAGGATATAATTTTTATTATTATCGTATTATTTTTGATTTACAAACAGAATCCTCGCTGGTTTGCTTTTGCGGGTTTAGTTTCATTATTTTTATCTATCCCACTTTTTTCATTCTGGATTTTCTTTACTGCCCAAAGGCTTACCTATTATGCCGCCGCATTCTTCCTCGTAGCTGTCATCCTCCAGTTGATTTCAAATAAAAATAAATAATAGGTATAATAGATGGGTGAGGATTGGCATAGATATCAGTCAGGTTGCGTATGGCAATACTGGAGTTGCGAACTATCTTTCTAATTTAGTTCGGGAATTAGTTAAAAGCAGCAATCAGGAATACATATTATTCTTTTCATCTTTAAGGCGAACCTTGCCGATTGAATTCGAAAATGAAGTGAAAAGAAGCAATGTTAGAATCAAAAAGTTTAAGTTTCCGCCAAGTGTTTTAGATTTGCTTTGGAATAAGTTCCATATCGTAACAATAGAAAAATTAATCGGAGACATTGACATTTTTATTACCTCTGATTGGACTGAGCCGCCAGCAAGACGTGCAAAAAAGGCAACGATTATCTATGATCTCATTTTATATAGGCATTCTGATGAAACCGATCAAAAAATTATATCAGTTCAAAAAAGTAAACTGGCTTGGGTAAAAAAAGAGTCCGATATTGTATTTTGCATCTCGGAATCAAGCAAAAATGATGCAATTGAGATTTTAAATTTAGATCCAAAAAAAGTTAAGGTTATTTACCCTGGCTTATGAGAATAGGAATTAATGGATTTGAGGCTGTAGTGCCAAGATTTGGTTATGATTCGAAAGGATTCCCTAGTCGGGTTGGGAGCTCCGAGGTTTGTTTTCAGTGGTTAACCGAACTTGAAAAGATAGATAAAAAGAATCTATATACGATATATCTTCCAGTTGAACCGACGAGTGATATGCCAAAGGCACGAGATGGTTGGCGATACAATATCTTACCAAAAAAACCTCTCTGGACAATTTTTGCGCTAAGTTCGGCTATTTGCAAGCAAAAATTCGACGTATTTTTCTCACCCACTCATTATAGTCCTCTGTTTGCGCCGTGTCCTCAGGTAATTTCTATTCTTGACCTTTCATATAAATACTTCCCTGAGCTTTTTAAAAAGAAGGATTTATTTCAACTAAATTTATGGGGTGGATATTCTGTTCGCCGCGCTCGGAAAATTGTTACCATCAGCCAGAGCTCTAAGGATGATATAATCAAAGAATATAAAGTTTCGGAGGATAAAATAGGAGTTGTATATCCGGGTTTAAAATTCGAAATTAGAAATCCGAAGCTTGAAATAAATTCTAAAATCAAAATGAGAAATTCAAGAGTTATTAAAGAAAAATATGGAATCGACTCTCCGTACATTTTATTTGTTGGGACCCTGCAGCCTCGTAAAAATATAGTGAGGTTGGTCGAGGCGTTCTCAAAGCTTAATCCGAAAGCTATCGGAAAAAACATGAAGCTAGTGATAATAGGAAGGAGAGGTTGGAAATTTGATGAAATTTTCACAGCTCCTTCAAAATTTGGAGTATCCGATTCGGTTTTTTTTCTTGAGAATGTTACAGATGATGATCTTGGGGTATTTTATGAAGGTGCGGAACTTTTTGTTTTGCCAAGTCTTTATGAGGGATTTGGTCTTCCAATCTTAGAGGCAATGAAATATGGATGTCCGGTTGCAGCAAGTAATGTTTCGTCACTTCCCGAAGCAGGAGGAGATGCTGCAATCTACTTTGACTCACAAGACGTATTGGATATGGCAGAAAAAATAGAAAAAGTTTTATCGGATAAAAAATTAAGAGATGATATGATTAAAAAAGGTCATGAACAAGTCAAAAAGTTTTCCTGGGAAAAGTCAGCGAGAGAAGTTTTAGGGGTACTTGAACAAGTTGGCAAATAATATGAAGGATGGATCATTTACGAAAATTAAGAGGAGAATTTATGCGGTTATAGTTGAGGCTGATAATTATATGTTGAAATTAGTTGGCTATATTCCATCACACCACATACGAAGATTTCTCTATCGATTTGATGGAATAAAAATAGGGAAAGGATCCACGATTCACATGGGGGCTGTTTTTTACTTTCCAGAGACAATCGTTATTGGAGAGGATTCGATAATTGGTGAAAATGCCGTTCTTGACGGCCGAGATAAACTGGTAATTGGTGATCATGTAGATATTGCATCTGAAGTTATGATTTACAACGCGGAACATGACATAAACGATCCAAATTTTAAAGCAATAACTGCGCGTGTTGAAATAGGAGATTATGTGTTTATTGGACCTCGCGCTATAATTTTGCCCGGTGTAAAAATTGGCCGCGGCGCAGTGGTGGGGGCAGGAGCAGTGGTTACAAAAGATGTTCCCGAATATGCTATTGTGGGTGGTGTACCGGCAAAGATAATTGGTGAGCGGAAACTCAAAAATCCATCTTACAAACTGGGAAGAGCAGCATGGTTTCGATAATAATCCTCACATATAATTCGGCGAATTACATCAACAAGCTTCTTGAAAGCATAGTTAAATTTAATAAAAGTTCAAATTACGAAATAATAGTAGTTGATAATAATTCGGAAGATGAGACAGTCAAGAGAGTATTAAGTAGTAAGTATAAAGTATTAAGTATAAAACTTGTTCAAAATTCCGAGAATTTTGGTTTTTCGAAAGGCATAAATATTGGTGCAAAAGTTGCGGGAGGAGAATACCTTCTGTTTATTAATCCAGATTGCGAATGGAGCAAAGGCACAACTCGCGAATTCGTTTCCATATTCGAACAAGACGTAAAAGTCGGAGTAGTGGGAGGGAAGATTCTAGCCAAAAACGGCGTTGCCGAAAAATCTGCAGGCAAATTTTTGAAAACGCTTGAAGTCTTGCTTACCGCCTTATGTTTAGATGAAGCATTTGGCGTGAGATTGTCGCCAAATAAAAGATGCGAGGTTGATTTTGTAAGCGGTGGATTTATGGTGGTTCGAAAAAGTTTGTTTGAGAAGTTTAACGGTTTTGATGAAAATTTATTTTTGTACGTTGAAGATATGGAATTCTGCTTCCGTGTTAAAAAAAGTGGATTAAAAGTTTTATTTAATCCGGGAGTTTCTGCAATTCATGAAAGTCATGCTAGCTCAAATCGGAGTTTTGCGATAGAAAATATTTATAAAGGATTACTTTATTTTCATAAAAAACACGGGAGTGGATTCTCGTACAAGTCTGTAAGGAATCTCCTGTGGGCTAAGGCTTTTGCTCTTGTACTTTTAGGTAAAATCATAAATAATAAAGACTTAACCGCAACTTACTCAAGAGCTTTTAAGGTTCTTAACATGTAGGGGCCTAGTAGGATATATGAGGAAAATTATATCGTGGATTTCAGATAACGTTTTGTTCGTCTTGACCTTGTTCTTGCTGGTGTTTATTCCATTATTTCCTAAGATACCAATTCTTGATGTTAGAAATACTTGGGTATACGTTCGTGCAGAGGATTTTGTAGTTTTATTGACGTTTTTGTTTTGGATTGCGCTCCTGTTCAGAAAAAAAATTACGCTTAAAACGCCCTTAACTTTTCCCATCATGTTGTTTTGGATAGTTGGCTCAATTGCAACACTGCATGGAGTAGTTTTGATCTTCCCAACCCTTGCCAATGTGTTTCCTAACGTAGCATACCTTGCATATTTACGACACATAGAATATATGAGTTTGTTTTTTGTTGCATATAGTTCAATTCGCGATAAAGAATTCCTTAAGTTTGTAATTGTAGCACTCGCAGGAACTCTTATAGCTGTTTCCTTATACGCTATAGGGCAAAAGTTTCTTGGACTACCGGCATATCTTACAATGAACGAGGAATTCGCAAAGGGAATTCCAATACATCTCTCATCCCTTTCTCGTGTCCCATCTACTTTTGCCGGTCACTACGATCTTGCGGCATACCTGGTTCTTGTTATCTCAATACTTGCGAGTTTATTTTTTGGGTTTAAAAATTGGTTAATAAAAATTGGGATTTTGATGACCTTATCTTTAGGGGGAATTGTTCTTTTCTGGACTGTTTCAAGGGTATCTTTTGTTGTTCTATTTGTATCCCTTTTCTTTGTGCTTTTATTTGTAAAAAGAAAATTGATTATTTTTTTCCTTCCTGGAATATTAGTGCTTAGCGTTCTTTTTTTTGTATTTCAGCCATCAGTTTTTACAAGATTTGGGAATACAGTTCGTGAGGTAGATGTGCTTGTTGATGCAGAAAGCGGAAATGCGATTGGAAATGTCAGGTTTGTTCCTTTCGCCTATTTTAAAGACAAAAAAATTGGGCAGAGTTTTGTCAGGGATTTAGGTGAACTTAATCAAGCCATGAAAGGTGGGAAAATCGATGATATACTTGAGCTGGATTCAACTTCCGCAGCTTCCCTGAGTAAAACCGCAAAGCCTCTGAAATTCCCTAAGGAGGTTCCTATTGTTGAGGCAAGTAATGTGTCGACCGGTGAGGATCTGCCGCAAGGAACGGGATATATAAATCTTTCACTATCCCCCGTTGTTAAAAGATTGGGAAATTTTTTCATTGAACTAAAACCGGACGGTTCTAGTTCTATGTCTGCACAAGTTGTAATTCTACACGGCGACTTTATTATTAAAAGAGCCTCAGCGTACGATCTCTCTTTCACTACGAGATTCCAAGGAGAATGGCCAAAGACACTCGCGATTTTCGCCAAAAATGTCTTCCTGGGAAGTGGTTATGGATCAGTTAGCCTTGCGGTTGATAACAATTATCTAAGAATATTGGGCGAGACAGGTCTTTTAGGTCTTGCCTCATTTGTTGGCATATTCTTATCAATCGGTATTTATATTAAGAAAATCCTCCCGGAGGTAAGAAATAAGATCGCCAGGACTTTTGTTTTAGGATATGTAGCGGGTGTTATAGGTCTTGCTCTTAACGCAACTCTAATTGATGTCTTTGAAGCATCAAAAATTGCTTTTTCTCTTTGGATTTTAACAGGTATTGTTCTTGGAACACTAACTTTATATCAGAGAAAACCCATCAATTTGTACGAGGACTTGAAGAATGCCGCAGTGTCAACCTATGCGTTTATTTTTTATCTGTTCCTGGTTGTCATTGTTATTTTTTCACCAATGGTTGGCAATTATTTTACAGGAGATGACTTTACTTGGTTTCGCTGGGCTGCAGAGGAGCATGCAAACATCATTTCTTATTTTACGGATTCTCAAGGTTTTTTTTATAGACCTGGTACTAAAATCTTTTTTCTTTCCACATACTCCATATTCTGGCTCAATCAAGTGGTATATCATATAGCTTCATTGTCGCTTCATTTTATTGTTTCAGTTTTACTCTTTTTACTGGCAAAAAAGATTCTCCGCAATACTATGCTTGCGGGTCTTGGCGCACTCTTGTTTCTTTTGATGAGCGGGTACCAAGAAGCTGTTTTCTGGATTTCATCAATTGGGTATCTCTTTAATGCCGTTTTTGCACTTTCTGCAATTCTTATGTTTATATTATGGGAGGAAAAGAGGAAGAGCATATATTATTTTGCTTCAATAGTCTTTATATCTCTAGGTTTTCTTTTCCACGAGGTCGGAGTTGTGACGCCGCTTCTTATTATTGCTTATAAAATATCGCAAGTTGGTTTTAGTGAGATAGGCAGGATCATTAAAAAACGTCATAATCTATTTTTATTTACTCCGGTTTTGGTTTATCTAGTTATGCGATGGGTATCAAGCAGCCATTGGTTTAGCGGGGATTACAACTATAGTCTTTTAAAGCTTCCTTTTAATGTTGTAGGAAACGTTATGGGTTATCTTCTGCTGACAATTCTAGGTCCATCTTCCCTTTCTTTATATTCACTATTGAGGGAGGCCTTACGGGAAAATATTTTATTAGCAACAATTTTAACTCCCCTTATCTTATTGTTAGTTTTTGTGGGGTATAGGGTTATTCCAAAATATCTTTCTACGGAAGATAAAAAAATTGCTGCTTTTGGTTTGCTATTCTTTATTATCGCGTTGCTCCCATTCCTGGGACTTGGGAATATTACTTCAAGATACAGCTATCTACCAACTTTAGGATTAATTTTGATTTTGGCTTTGTTTATAAAAAAAATATATCTTTATTTGGTTAATTACGGACGTGATGTAGCCCTTATGAGTATGGGAATTTTAATCGCAGTCTTTTCACTTTTCCATATTATTCAAATCCAGCAAATTCACGGTGATTGGGATACGGCAGGCAAAAAAGTGCAAAAGTTTTTTGTATCAATTGATGAATTATATTCTGATTCGTGGTCTGCAGAAAATCTTAAATTCCGCTTTGTAAATGTTCCGATAAGAAGTGGGGAGGCATGGATATTTCCGGTTGGTCTTTCTGATGCATTGTGGTTTGCTTTTCAAAACGACAATCTTGAGGTTTATATACACTCATCACTTCCTGAAGCACTAAGTCTTGCAGGGACTTCTCTTTCTGAGCGCGTATTTAAATTCCATGAAGATGGAAGCATTGAGGAAGTGATTCGCTATAAAGACGGCGTTCCTATAAACGTCCTTTTGCAATAATCGCATGGAAACGCTTGCGACAGTAGGTCTGTCTTTTGAACGGCAATTTTGGCAAAAAGAAAGACTTGTGTCTCCTTACGGGCAGGCATTAGTTGTTGATGTACAACCAGAAACTCTCACAGACCAGATTCCAATATTGATTGCGCCAGGGTGGTCCGAGGATTGTCAAACGTACAGGAAAACCCTTAGCGCTGCTTTTAACTTGGGTAGAAGAGCATTGTCGCTTGGGTATTCAAGACTAAGCGGAGGTGTTATAGAGAACGAGGGATATCCGGAAGTAGAATTGCGTAAAGCGTTATTGATACTGGATGCGCTTAAGGAAAAGGGAATTGATAGGGTTGATGTCATAGCTCATTCTGAAGGCGCAATAAATGTCCTTATTGCGGCAATGGTAAATTCAAGCGGATTCCGAAATATAGTTCTTGATAAACCTGCAGGATTAATAGGGAAAGATACAAAGCCAGCTCTTATGGGTAGATTTATAAAAATGTTATTCGAAGAAACAATTATTCGTCCGCCGTTATTTACGGATCCAACAAGTTCAAATAGGACAGATACAAGAACGGCTTTTTATATTGCAGAAGACCCCGCTCGTGTTACCAAAGAAATAGACGCAATGATCACATTTGAAATAAGAGACTTGATGAAAGTGCTCCATGATACCGGGATTATGTTTTCTGTAATCTCTGGAGTTAACGATCCCCTCTTTCCGGTAAGTAAGCAAATCGAATACATGCGAAAAAGCGGCGAACCTTCAGTAGGGGGTTATTATTCTGTTATTGGAGGACATAACGAACTTTCTATTCATCCCAATAAACATGCTGTTTTAGCGCTAGATGCCCTCAATGGCCTACAAAGAAAAAGGGAATTAGCTTCTCAATAAAATTGATAATGCCTCATAAATTCACTAAAATAAGCTAATGAGGTGGAATTATTGGTTTCTTGTTGGGATTTTTGTTCTTGGTTTTTTGATCCGGCTTTATAGGTTTGATAATCCGGTGGCGGATTGGCATTCGTTCAGACAAAGCGATACAAATGCGGTTTCCACAATCTTTGCCCGAGAAGGAATAAATCTTTTGTACCCCCGGTATTTTGACATATCTAATATCCAATCAGGGAAAGATAATCCACAAGGCTATCGATTCGTTGAGTTTCCAATCTATAATGCGGTGCAAGCGGGATTATTCAATGCGTTAGGTCCGCCAGTTGGCGGATTACCTTTGGAGCAGCGGGGAAGGTTAATTTCGATTCTCTCGACCTTGGGGGGAGCGTTTTTTGTTTATTCTCTAACAAAAAAGTATGCTAGTCCACCAGCTGGCAGATTTGCAGCCTTTTTCTATTTATTCTTGCCGTTTTCAATATTTTATGGTCGAACAATTTTACCTGATCCATCAATGGCAAGTTCGATCCTTGCGGGTATATATTTCTTCGACCGATGGCTTGAAGTCAAAAGTTATAAGTTTTTTGTTTTAAGTATTATATTTACTGCACTTGCTTTTCTGCTTAAGCCATTTGCGCTATTCTTTACGATTCCAATGATTTATTTGGTTTGGAAGAAATTTGGACTTGGTTTTTTTAGAAGCTGGCAGCTTTGGTTATTCGGAATTCTGGCTATCTCGCCACTTATTCTCTGGCGATGGTGGATTGGACATTATTCTGAGGGAATCCCCGTGTCGAGTTGGCTTTTTAACGGGGACGAAATACGCTTTCGCCCTGCTTTTTTCAGGTGGATTGGGTATGAGCGCGTGACAAAATTAATTCTTGGATATTCGGGAATAGTATTCTTATTTACGGGAGTTTTGACAGTTTTAAAAGAGAAAAATCGAGGATTTTTCTTGTCGTTTGCGCTTTCGTCTATTATTTATACTCTGGTTATTGCTACAGGTAATGTTCGTCATGATTATTATCAAATCGCAATAATTCCAACGATCAGTATATTTGGGGGACTAGGGGCGTTAGGGTTGTTTGAGGTGTTGAAGAAGCGGAATCAAGTTTTGGCAGTAGGCGTATGTTTGACGTTAATTATTTTTTCTTTATATTTCTCATGGATGCAAGTTCGTGATTATTTTAATATTAATGATAAGGGAATGGTGTCAGCCGCAAAAAAGGCAGACGAAATTTTACCTACGGGTGCAATTGTGATAGCGCCATACGATGGAAGCACTGCTTTTCTTAATATGGTCGCCCGGCGTGGGTGGCCTACATTTCAAGAACCAATCGAAAAGCTAATCGAACGCGGCGCGACACATCTAGTCATTGCAAATCCAACTCGGTCAGATTTCAACGGGTTCGGCAGAATGTACGAGCAGATTACATCTAGCAAAGAATATCTGATATTAAAACTACAATGAAAAAAGTTTTGTTTGTTACGTATGATTTTCCTTATCCTATAAATTCTGGAGGGAAGAATCGCGCCTATCACATGCTCAAATATTCGGGAAACGACATTAAAAAATACTTATTTTCTTTCACTCGGGATGACTTTAAAGAAGAAGATATTAAACCACTTAAAGATATTGGAGTTGAAGTGGTTGGAATGCAGCGTCGAAGGAAAGTTGGTGACGTAAGAAACGTTTTTGGGGTAAGTTGCGGGCAGTCGATAATTAGAACACTTTATTATTCAGACAAAATTTTAAATAAAATACTTTCAATAATTCATGAAAAAAGTATCGACATAGTTCATTTTGAGTCATTTTATACCGCCTTTTATATTTCGAATGAGATTAGAAAGCTTTCCGTAAAACAGATATTCGGCGCAGAAAATATCGAGTACAATGTTTACGATGAATATGCAAACAATACGAATTTTTTACTCAGGCCGCTATATAAATTGCAAGTCGATAAAATTCGAAAAGAAGAAACCTCTTTATTTAAAAAAGCAGATCTTTGTATTGCTGTTTCAGATGCGGATGCGTTAGCTATCAGAAAATATGCTCGCGAATGTGAGGTTATAAGAAACGGTGTTGATATTGACGAATTCAAATTTAATCTCCCCAAGAATAAAAAGGGCACCAGGCTTTTATTTGTTGGTAATTTTACCTACTTTCCGAATGTTGATGCGATTGATTTCTTTTATAATGAGATTTTCAAGAATCTGTCCGGAGATATAAGGCTTACGGTAATCGGAAAAAAAGTCAAAACTTTAAAATTCGACGACTTGCGAATTGAGAAAAAAGAGTTTATTCCTAGAATTCAGGACGCCTACGAAGAATCCGACTTAGTTGTTGCGCCAGTGAGGTTAGGCGGAGGAACAAATTTCAAAGTTCTTGAAGCAATGGCGGCAGGAGTTCCGGTAGTTTCTCTACCTGATAGGTTAGAAGGTTTGAATTTATTTAATAACAAACAGATAGCAATAGTTAAGGAAAAAGAATTTGCGAAAAAAATAATATCTTTGCTTAGTGATTTAGAAGTAAGAAAAAGGTTAGCGAGAAATGCGAGAGCGTTTGTAGAACAAGAGTATTCATGGAAGGTAATTGGCAATAATCTAAATAAAGTTTGGAATAATCTATGACAACTATTGATGTTTCTATTATTATCGTCTCTTTTAATACCAAAAATTTGACGCTTGATGCTATAAGATCGGTAGAAAAGACAGTAAAGAAAAATAACTATGAGATTATTATTGTTGATAATAACTCAAGTGATCAATCTGTGGAAGAAATTGAGGAGCTTCATAAAGAAATTTCTGGACTAATGCTTATTAAAAATAAAGAAAATGTTGGATTCTCGCGAGCAAATAATATCGGAATTAAAAAATCTCACGGTCGATATGTTTTATTTCTCAATTCGGACACTATAGTTTATGAAAAAACAATAGATGGCATGATATCGTTTATGGATGAAAATCCGGATTGTGGAGCATCCACGTGCTTTCTGAGGATGCCTAATGGAGAGCTGGATGATGCATCGCACCGCGGATTTCCTACACCGTGGCGTGCCTTTTCTTACTTTTCTGGTCTCTCAAAAATATTTCCCAAATCAAAATTATTTTCTGGCTACAATATGTCATATGTTGATATGTCAAAAACGCATGAAATTGACGCTTTGGCTGGAGCTTTTATGCTTGTCGCAAGATCCGCCGGCGAAGAAATAGGATGGTGGGACGAGGATTACTTTTTTTATGGCGAGGATATAGACTTTTCCTATAAGTTAAAACAGAATGGTTGGAAAGTATATTTCGTACCTGATTATGAAATATTGCATTATAAGGGTGCATCAGGTGGAATAAAAAATCAATCAAAGGGAATTACAACTGCCGACAAAAAAACAAAAATGAAAGCTCAGGAAGAGAGATTTCGCGCAATGAAACTATTCTATAATAAGAACTATAAGAATAAATACCCAAAAGTTATAAGAAATATGGTATTTTGGGGGATCAGACTTAAAAAATTAACTTCAAGTATTGGATTATGAAAGTGGGAATCGATTGCAGGTTATGGAATCAAACAGGAGTTGGTCGATATATTTGTAATTTAGTAACGAATCTCGCGCTAATTGATAAGAAAAACGAATATGTTTTATTTGTCCGAAGTCAGGACGAAAAGGAATTCAAAATTCAAAATTCAAAATTCAAAATTGTTCGGGCAGATGTTAGGTGGCATAGTGTTGAAGAACAAGTTCGGCTACCAGGAATTCTAAGTGAGCAGAATTTGGACCTTATGCATTTTCCGTATTTTTCAGTTCCCATTCTTTATAATAAACCGTTTATTGTTACTATCCACGATCTTATTGTAAATAGATTTAATACAGGTCGTGCATCTACTCTTCCGTTTCCTCTCTATTTTGCAAAAAGAATTGGATATCACGCGGTACTTTCAAACGCTGTCTATCGTTCCAAAAAAATTATTGTACCTTCAAACGCAGTTCGCGTAAATCTTTTGAGAACATATCCTCGAATCAATTCGGAAAAAGTAGAAGTAACGTATGAAGGGGGATTCGGCCCTTTGACTGCGCTCAGGGTGAGCGAAGTTCGAAACGAAAAGCTGGTTGAGGGAAGATACTTATTGAGAGTAGGGAATTTTTATCCTCACAAAAATGTAGAGGGGCTGCTTTTGGCATTCAATGAATTCCTTTATGACAACTATCAAAACCATGATGTTAAGCTTGTTTTGGTAGGAAAAAGGGATTATTTTTCCAAGAGAATTACAAAACAAATAAAAAAATTAAACATAGGGACAAACGTAATCTTTCTTGAAAATGCAACTGATGAGGATCTTGTTTTATTATATTCGAACGCAACAGCAACAATTATTCCGTCTTTTGAGGAGGGTTTTTCTTTAACTGCAGTTGAAGCACTTGGCTGCGGTTCACCACTTATCGCATCTGATATTCCAGTACATCGCGAGATATGTGGTAACGTTGCCGTCTATTGCAATCCGTTCGATACAAATGATATAAAACAGAAAATCAGCTTTGTCTTTTCTTTAGTCGAGTCTTCTCGAAAAGAATTAGTAGATCAGGGAAAGAGGCAGGCTAAAAAATTCTCATGGGAAAAAATGGCGGAGCAAACCCTCAGTGTCTACAATTCATTGGATTGAACAAGCTTATAATAAAGCATATAATATCCAAGCTATGGCACGTCCAGAAGACGAAAGATCACAAAACAAACAAGAGATGGAGAAATTTAATGGGAGAGTGAGACTGATGAAAGAGGAAGACTTACCGGCAGTAAAGAAAATTTTGGAGATGTGGGTTAGAGACCCGGAAACAGGTCTTGATCACGAGGAGCTTGACCAAGATATGAAGAATCTTGTCGGAAGTCTTGATGGAACTCTTGATAGAACTAGTTTTGTTGCAGAAACTCCCGATGGGCAAGTAATTGGGACAATGGGATTTGCAGCTGTCAAAAGTGAATTAGCGCCTTTTGCAAAAACTTAGAATCCTGGTGAGCTTGTTAATGCATATGTACATAGGGATTATCGAGGAGGAAAGGGAGTGGGTACTGCATTATTAAATGCAGTAGAGAATCTAGCGCGTTCAAGAGGCTGTACGGAGGTCATTCTTGACAGTGGACCACGTCACAGGTTTACTGGCCACCCCTTCTATATCAGAATGGGTTATGAAAAAGCAGGGATGATTCTGGATTACTACGGGTCTGGTGCTCATACCACCGTTTTTAGAAAAGAGATTCAATTTCCGATATCCCTTCAGCATTTATAGACTTTATTAGTACTCCCGATATCTAGGTATAGTTGCGGATTTATGCCTAGGGTCCGACCCTGTGCGTGTCACTCGAGGGTTAACGTTCCTAAGAAGTCTGAGGATTCGTCTTTAAAATCCTCTACGAACTTCTCATATGAGAAGTTGCTTTTTGGTCCTATAATATCTGTAACGCTGAAATATTCTAGAATTTGCTTTGGTTTAACCCACGTTGCGTTTTTGCGCCCGAGGTAATAATCGTAACTAGAGTATGGATAGCGCCTAGGGTCCGACCCTGGCCATGGGTTTAGGTGTATGTATCTTGAAACATGTAGCAAATATTCGTCTTCGTTAACCAATGCAGCCTTGTACTTTCCCTGAAATAGAGTTCCTACTCGTTCGTACTTTTTATTAAAATACATCACGTACTTAGTGCACAAAACACGCATAAATTTTGTTATTCCGTTAATAGAGTATTGTTTTGCTAGCAAATGAAAGTGGTTAGGCATTAGGCAAAATGCGAGCAGGTCAACCTCCTTTGATAGCTGGTGAGGGTCGGACCCTGAGCCTAAATACTTTTTGAGATAACCTAAGAATACTACGTAGTCTTGCTCATCAAGGGAAATATCACGCTTTTCAACTCCCCTGTTGTAGATATGATAATGACCATTCTCTATAAATTGTTTAACTGTATTTCGAGCAGGCATAACAACGTGCGTAGGGTCGGACCCTGTGAATATGGTATCATATCGAAATAGAAACATGAAGGTAGCGATTGTGTATGACAGGGTGAATAAATGGGGTGGGGCGGAGAGGGTGATTATCGCATTACGAAAGATTTTTCCTGATTCGGTTCTATTTACCTCCGTTTACAGAGAGGATCGCGCCTCTTGGGCTAAAAAAATCCTGATTAAGACGTCTTTCTTACAAAAAATTCCCTTCGCCGCCTTACACCATGAAGCACTAGCGGCTTTTATGCCAATTGCATTCGAAAGTTTTAATTTCGATGATTTCGATTTGGTAATCTCCGTGACGAGCGAATCAGCAAAAGGAATAATCACAAAGCCAACCACAAGACATATGTCTATAATCCTGACGCCTACACGTTATTTATGGAGCGGATATAGCGATTATTTTGCGAATTTTTTTCTTCGAATTGTAACCTGGCCAGTCGTTTCGTACTTGCGGTTTTGGGATATGATTGCGGCAAGACGTCCGGATAAATTAATCGCGATATCGGAAACGGTTCAAGCCAGAATTAAAAAATATTATGGTTTAGATGCTGAGGTTATTAATCCGCCACTCATGATGAGACCATCCATTCGAATTTCGAATTTCCAAATTCGAAATTCGAAACAAGCTCAAAACTATTTCCTCGTAGTTTCCCGGCTGGTTCCTTACAAGCGGGTTGATTTGGCGGTAAAAGCTGCGAATAAGATTTGTGCCCCTTTAAAAATTATTGGTACCGGAAGTGAACTTGGACACTTGAAAAATATGGCAGGGCCGACCGTTGAATTTTTAGGATACGTTTCCGATTTTGATCTTAAATATTACTATATGAATAGTCGTGCGTTGATTTTTCCAGGTGTTGAGGATTTTGGATTAACTATGGTTGAAGCACAATCCTTTGGCAAACCGGTTATAGCGTATCGGGGTGGAGGAGCTCAGGAAATCATTATTGAAGGTAAAACGGGGGTATTCTTTGACAAGCAAACGGTTCAATCGCTGGCCGATAAGTTGAAAAACTTTCGGGCAAGCCGTTATAATGAGAAAGATTGTCAAAGAAACGCACGTCGTTTTTCGTTTGAGCAGTTCAAAAAAAAGATCGGGTTCATACTTAATACATAATACTTTATACTTAATACTAATAATATGAAGGTAATAATTTTTGCAGGAGGCGTTGGCACAAGGCTTTGGCCAATTTCGCGAAAAAACGCTCCCAAACAATTTGAAAAAATCGTAGGCGATAAATCGACTCTTCAACTGACGATTGAAATACTTGCTACCGATTTTAAGCCTAAAGATATATACATATCAACGGGGGGAAAATATAAAAGTATAGTATTTGAACAACTTCCTCAAATCCCGCGAGAAAATTTCATTTTTGAACCCGAAGTTAGAGATGTGGGACCGGCTGTTGCTGTAGCTTGTGCAATAGTCGGAAAAAATAATCCGGTTGAACCACTGGCAATTATTTGGAGTGACCATTTTATAAAAAAAGCAAGAAGGCTTAGAGAGGTTTTGGGATTCGCAGAAGAACTTGTAAGAGAAAAATCTGATTTGCTCGTTCTCATAGGTCAAAGAGCGCGGTTTGCAAATCAAAACTTAGGCTGGCTTGAGTTTGGGGGAGAGGTTAGGAATATGAGAGGGACAAAGGTTTTTACCTTTAAGAGTCTTATCTACAGACCAACACTCACTCAAGCACAAAAATATCTGGAGAGTGATACCTTTGCGTGGAATCCCGGGTATTTTGTTACAACCCCCTCCTTTATTTTAGATTCCTATAAAAAATTTACTCCGTCAATATGGGAAGGCGTTATGAAAATTCAGAATGCGGTAGGAAATAGTAATTTTGAGAGCGTCATGAAAACAGAATATCCAAAACTTGAAAAAATAAGCTTTGACAACGCGGTACTTGAGAAGCTTTCACCAAAGAATGTTTTGGTTATCGCTGCGGATTTGGGATGGAGTGATGTAGGGGCATGGGAAGCCTTGAAGGAGGCTCTTCAGATCAAGAGTTCTGAAAATGTCGCGCGCGGTAAAGTTCTTCTTACCGACTCTTCTGATAATCTCGTCTTCAATTATACGGATCAGCTTACAGCCGGTATTGATCTTAATGGAATGATAATAATAAATACAGATGATGTACTTCTGATATGCAATAAAGATTCGGCGCCCAAAATTAAAAAACTCGTTGAGAGTCTCACTGGCACGGAACACGAAAAACTTACATAGGATGATCTACGATTTTATAAAACGTATTCTGGATATAGCCTTGTCTTTAACTCTCGTTATTATTTTTTCTCCCCTTATTGTTCTTACGATTATTGTTATCAAGCTTAATTCGGAAGGACCCATATTTGCAGATACCCCACGCCGAGTTGGAAGAGGCGGAAAGTTATTTAAAATGTATAAATTCCGCTCCATGGTAAAGAACGCACATGAGATTTTGATAAATGATCCACGGTTCAAAAAACTTTATGAAGAATATAGAAGAGGAAGTTACAAATTGAAATATGATCCCCGAATCACTGGTGTTGGTAAAGTTATCAGGAAATACTCAATTGACGAAGTCCCTCAGTTTATAAATGTTTTCAGGGGGGAAATGAGCATTGTTGGTCCTAGAGCATATTATCCAGACGAGCTTGCCGAGCAGCAAAAACAGTACCCTAATACAAAAGATGCTGTAAAAGTGGTGTTGTCTGTGAAGCCTGGAATTACGGGAGTTTGGCAGGTTTCCGGGCGTTCCGATGTCAATTTTGATAAAAGAATACATCTGGATGCGCAGTACGCAAAGCGACGCTCGATCCCGTACGACCTTCTTATAATTTTAAAAACACCTGTTGCTATGTTATCGGGCAAAGGCGCCATGTGAACCCCGTTAAATAATCTCGCTTGAACGAGATTGCCATGAAGCGGCATTTAACGGGGTGAACTTGCAATAGTTTATTTTTTTTGCTTTAATATTTCTATGGCCGGAAACGGCCTAAAAAATGGCTGAAACTTCGGGATTTAAAAAGATCGAGTTCGATTCTGGAAGCGATGAGGCACGTTATAAACCTGCCGTTCAAATAAAAGATTCAAGACCGCAGCAGTCTTCATTTGTGAATATACTCAAGGTACGCTTCTCTAGCCTTTTTGGCAAAAAAGGTCTCTCACTTTTTGGCGCGATAATAATTATTTTTGTTTTGGTGTCTATATTCGTAAGCTATAAAGCATTTGCGGTATATAGTAAATCTCAAAATGTTTACGGTCAAGTAAAGAAGGCAGCTGATGCGGCAAAACAACAAAACATAGTTTTGGCACGTGAAGAACTTATTAAAACGCAAAAAGAAGCAGAAAAACTCAAAGGAGAACTCTCGTCAATCGGTTTTGCAAAATATATACCCCTACTTGGCTTATATGTTTCGGATGCGGAACATATGATAAATGCCGGTGTTTATGTCATAAACGCGGCAGTTATTACAACCGATTCACTAATTCCTTATGCCGATGTTCTAGGACTTAAGGGTAAAGGGAGTTTTACTGGAGGGAGCGCTGAAGAAAGAATTAGAACTGCCGTTAAATCGCTTTCAAAAGTTGTTCCAAAGATTGATGATATTGAGGTTGAGATAAAACGTGCAAAAGAAGAAATGGATCATGTTAGTCCCGGACGTTACCCTAAAATTGGTCCTTTGACAAAAATTCACAATCAGATTGCAGCCACAAGGAATGTAATTGAAGAAGGGGTTTTGGCCGTCGAGCAAGGAAAACCCCTAATAAAGGTTTTACCCGAACTTTTGGGAGATACTAAATCTAAAAAATACCTTATATTATTCCAGAATGATGGAGAGTTAAGGCCTACGGGTGGATTCTTAACATACTATTCTATTTTTCGCGTTGATGAAGGCGTTATTCATATAGACTCTTCAAATGATATCTATCGCCTTGATAATTCAATCAGATCGCACCCTAAGGCACCCGATATAATCCTAAAATATCTTCCAAAAGTAAGCCAATTCTATATAAGAGACAGTAATTTGTCGCCGGACTTTCAAGAGTCAATGAAAACCTTTCGCGAGTTTTATGAAAAATCGAGCTTATCAACGGAAATCGATGGGATTATCGCGCTTGACACAGACTTTTTAGTTCATGTCATTAAGATTCTTGGTGAAGTTAAGGCGGGGGGACAAACCTTTACCGCGGAAAACGACCCCATATGCAATTGTCCTCAAGTTGTATATCAACTGCAACTTACTACTACAAAACCTGTCGGATTTGTCCGAGAAAATAGGAAATCAATAGTAGGAGAACTTTTATACGCTACCATGCAGAAGGCGCTGGGTGTATCGCCGGGAAAATACTGGGGACCACTTTTTCAGCAGGCTGTTATTGACGCGAGCGAAAAACATATATTGTTCAGTCTTGATAATCCTGATGCGCAGAAAGGGATTGATGCTCTCTCTTGGGCGGGGAAAATTAAAGGATTTGAAGGAGACTATCTTCACATAAATGATGCCAACTTTTCCGGAGCCAAAACCAATATATTTATTAAGCAAAACGTTCGTATGGATTACAACATAGGCGCAGATGGCGCTATTACAAAAAAACTTATGATCGAATATAGAAATCCTGAGAAACATTCCGATTGTAATCTTGAGAGTGGGGGGTTATGTCTTAATGCAGTACATCGCGATTTTCAGAGAGTTTATGTTCCGAAGGGTTCCGTGCTTTCCTCAAGTAAGGGATCAGAGGTAAAAGTTGAGACACGGGAAGATCTTGGGAAGACTTATTTTGAGGGCTTCTTCACGGTTAATCCTCTTGGGAAAACTACCGTATCCTATGAATACAAACTTCCGTTTAAGGTTGATGGTGATAATCTTCCGGTTCTAATTCAGAAACAGCCCGGAATAGAAGTTGTGCCTACGGAAATTTACGTCAACGGTAAAAAGGTTGAGTCATTTGACTTAAAAGGCGATCATGCACTAAACTTAAAAGTGAAGTAGATGCATTATCTTAAAGATACGGGATTTATACTCAAACGTGTCAACTTTGGCGACTCCGATCGCTATATAACCATCTTCACTAAACACAATGGAAAGATCGAAGTTGTAGCGAGGGGCGTCCGTAAAATCACCTCAAGGCGCGCAAGTGCTTGCGAATTATTAAATCTTATTGAATTTCAATCAATAAGTACACGCAAAAATTACATTCTGACCGAAACAAGACTTATTGATCCGTTTGAAAATTTAAAGCGCGACCTTAAGAACATTGAAAAGGTATTTACAACGTGCGAGTTAATAGATGCAATATTGCCCATTAACGCGCGTCATACTGATGTGTTTGAACTTATGATTAGGGCATTATCCAAAATGGAAGATGAAAAAACGCTTATTTATTTTCAGGCAAAGCTACTTTCAATCCTTGGGTATTGGGATAGGAAAGTGCCGTTTAAGGATAGAGACCACGTTCGTCACCACATTGAAATGATTCTTGAGCGTAAACTAAAAACCCCGAATGTCTTTGGATCTTAAGCCCTGCCTGCCGGCAGGCAGGCGCAAAAAAACCCCTTGCGGGGTCTTCCTGCCGAAAATCTATTGCTAGATCTCCTACCCTAGATACTTTCGTATTTAGAGTATATGCATTATATGTATAATTTGTATTATTTGTCAATAGGTCAAAACTATATCAAATCCCTACCAAAATCGGCACGCCGCCGCCAAAACCCCTAAATAGCAATCTACATCAAAACCCGCTATAATTAGCCTCAGGTATATAATTTCATTGTGAAAATTCAAGACGATATCCTTTCATATCGAGAGATGTGCGACGCAGAGCATACCCAGACACTTCAACGTGGAATGAATTACCGCCTACGATCTACCTACTCAGTGATTTTAATGTCTCAGAGGTCAAATGCTCCTTATATTGATAGGATTCACGAGGACGGGATAACGATTGAGTATGAAGGACATGATGTGAATAGACGTGGATACACGCACGATCCAAAAAATGAAGACCAAATTTCTAAGTTGCCTTCGGGAAAATTAACACAAAACGGTCTATTTGCAAAAGCTGTACAAGAATATCAGCTAAAAAACAGAAAACCAGAACTTGCCAAAGTTTATGAAAAAATAATGGATGGTGTCTGGTCTTTGAAGGGGATTTTTGAGCTAACCGATTTAAAAAAAGTAAACGATGGGAAAAGAACTGTTTTCCGTTTTATCTTAAAGCTTACAAATGTTGACGCAATAGAAAAAGTTGGGATCCAATACATAGAACTCTCAAAGACCCGAATAATTCCTTCAGAAGTTAAAAAAGAAGTTTATGAAAGAGATGGCGGTAAATGCGTTATTTGTGGTGAAACGACAAATCTTCATTTTGATCATGATTTTCCGTATTCAAAAGGAGGGACAAGTCTCTCAGTAAAAAACGTTCGACTCCTCTGCATCAGACACAATTTAGAAAAGTCAGCAAAGATAGAATGATTGTTTGATTTTAGCCTCAGCATGGAGTCTTCGTGGTAAAATATTTCAATGACTGATAGGGC
>CAYHUY010000008.1:0-15172 GCA_964360265.1 uncultured Gammaproteobacteria bacterium
TACTAACCCCGCAATCGTATCATTCGTATTTTATCAGATTCCGATGGTTGATGAGAATGAGGATAGTTGTGCATTCTAACAGGGATTAGCTTAGAGTAATTTTATTGCCGGGGCGAGGATTGCCGAAGACTTCTCTTCCAGTGGAAATGTCTTTTTCGGTAAAGTGCCTCCAAATAGAAATCTCGACGTAAGGATTGTCAATGTCACCTGAAGAGCCAGGATATATAACCAGATCTCCAAGATTACCTCCGAATAAGTTATCTACAAAGTTTGCTGTTTTTTTAATTCCATTTATCTCTACGTTTACGTGGTCTCCCGGGGAGTGCTTTGTCCTAAGCTCGCTGAGCTTTATTGTAGTTTTAATGTTTCCATAATTATCTATATGTCCAATGAACATAGCTTTTAAATCAGGAACAATATCAGTGCTTGCCTCAATTAGCTCTAATTCTGACATGCGGTTTTCAACTAATTGCGCAGAGGCCTTTGAATACAACTCTCTCGATCTGAATTGGCTACCCTTGCTTAAATCTTTATGCAAATATATTTTAGATATTTTATTTTTGATTAATGAGAAGCTATGCCCGGCGTTTGGACCGCACAAAAACATTCCTGACTTAAGTTTTACAATAACAAAGTCGGCGCCTTGCGCCTTGTTGGTTGCAGTCTTTGTCTGTACGCGAGGATCTGTATTTCCAAATAAGACAGTTTGTCGCGGTTTTCCTAGTCGTTCTTCTGTGGATACAATTTGTTGAATAATATACGAGGTGTGAATCGTAGAGGGAGTAGAGCTAACGAAACTAATCCGGCAATCCAATGTTTTTTTTAGAAACCCTTCCGTAGCAGATTGGAATTCCTGGTTGCAGAGAGAATCATTGGCCCAGTCGGCCACTACAATTAGCTTCTTCATGAATTTTAACGAATTTCCCACGAAGAATTATTATATGGTAGAGAAATTAAGTTTGTAAAGTACTTTTTTAAAATTGTTGGTTGACTAAAATGGGCGATTTTGATAATATAAATCGTGCCCCCTCAAAATACAAAAAACAAGCGAGTAAAATATATTTTTGTCTCCGGAGGAGTTATTTCAGGCATCGGAAAAGGAATAACCTCCGCTTCAATTGGACTTCTTCTTAAACAGGCAGGTTATAAAATCGCGCCTATAAAATTTGAAAACTACTTGAACTTAGACGCAGGAACAATCAATCCCATAGAGCATGGTGATCCATTTTTGTGTGAGGATGGAACCGAGACTGATATGGACGTTGGGTCTTACGAAAAATTTCTCAATGAGGACATGGGGGTAGATAACTTTGTAACCATGGGGAATATCTATCAAACAGTTATAGACCGCGAGAGGCGGTTTGAATATAAGGGTGAGGATGTTGAGGCTATTCCGCATATAACGGATGAAATTATTTCACGGATTGTATCGCTAGGACGTAACAAGAGCGCAGATATTGTTCTGGTTGAACTCGGAGGTACGGCTGGTGAGTATCAAAACGTTTTTTACTACGAAGCTTCCAGAATCCTGACTCTCAAAAACCCAGGGGATGTAATCCACGTTCATGTCAGTTATGTGCCAACCCCCGCTCACCTTGGTGAACCAAAAACAAAACCCGTTCAATTGTCCGTTAGAACACTTAACTCTATGGGAATTCAGCCCGACTTTATAATTGCACGGTCTGAAAAATATCTTGATCAGAGAAGGCGGGATAGATTTGCGCTTTTTTGCAATATTGAAGGAGAAAATATAATTTCAAATCCCGATGTTGAAGTAGTTTACGAGGTACCCTTGATATTACAAAAACAGGGATTAGACCGCAAAATACTTGAAAAGCTTGGTTTGAAGGTTTTACCGCCAAACCTGTCGGATTGGGAAAATCTTATTAATAAAATAAAGAGTAAAAAAAGTAAAACAGTAGAGGTAGCAATTGTAGGAAAATATTTTGGGACTGGAGATTACCAAATTCGCGATTCATACGCCGCGCTTTTTGATGCTCTTGAGCATGCATCGTGGGTCAATAACGTTGAGCTTAAGACTCGGTGGGTTGACGCTGAGAAGGTTGAGAAAAATTCACTTGAAGAAATTATAGGTGTGCCTGATGGAATTATTGTTCCAATAGGGTGGGGAACTAGGGGTGCCGAAGGGATGATTGCAACCGCGTCATACGCGAGAAAAAATAAGATTCCGTATCTTGGGCTATGTTATGGCATGCAGCTTGCGGTAGTAGCATTTGCGCGGGATGTCTTAAACTGGCAAGACGCAGACACTACAGAAAATAATTCCTATACAAAACATCCAGTGATTGATCTTATTGCCTCTCAAAAAAAACACCTAAAAAAAAGAGCTTATGGGGGAACCATGAGACTGGGTGGTTGGGAGGCAGCTGTAAAAAAGGAAACGCGTGCATTTGAGTTTTATAAAAGGTATGGGGGAATCGATGCCAAAACCGGGTTGAGCTCAGAAAGACATAGACACAGGTATGAGTTTAACAATAAATTTGCCAAAAATTTTGAAGCAAAAGGTTTGGTAATTGCGGCAACATCCGTTAAGGAAAAGCTGTGTGAAATTATCGAACTTTCTCGTGCCCAACATCCATTTTACCTATGTACGCAAGGTCACCCCGAATACAAAAGCAGGCCTTTAAAGCCTCATCCATTCTTTATAGAATTCCTCAAGGCTTGCTCGAATGATTAATTTACGGTATAATTAAGAGTATCATGCAAGACTTACCGCAGTTACGTGAAGGACAAATCATTAGTGTTTTCCAGAAAGTTATTGAAGGAAAACGTGAAAGAAGCATTCCGTTTACAGGTAGACTTTTGAAAGTTCGGGGTATAGGCGTAAATAAAACCATTACGGTTCGTCAAAGCCTTGAAAAAATAGATGTTGAAAAGATTTTCCCTCTTGCTCTTCCTACTATTACAAAAATTGAGGTGGTGGAACAGGTAAAAAGTTTAATAAAGGGTCAAGCTGTTGTTCATGGAAAAGCAAAGAGGGCAAAAAAAGCCCGTCTAGACTCACGTCATGCGAGGCTGGCAAGAAAAGCCACAAAACGCCGCGCAAAAAAATAATCTCCAAAAATTTGTGAGCCCGCTAGTACCTTAAACAGACTGCGAGAGTTCTTTGAATTATTCCTATCTGACGGTCTAAACTCTGAATTTGCTTATACCTTTGGACTAAAAAATGTATAGCAAAGTACAATAGCTATTTCCAGCCCTTAACAAATTTTCCCTCGTTATAATATCGCTCATAAGTTTTTAGGCAAAGTCGAGCATATTCAAAATATGATTCTGGTTTTTGAAATCCAGTCGGATATTCGCTAGCTCTCACTAAATGCATTCCAGCGGCCCAAGCATTTCTTTCATGAAACAAGGATGTTGCTCTTTCAATATGGTGACTTCTTCCTTGCAATTGAAATAAGGTATGCCTATTAAGAGCAATCGGTGTTTTTTGTTCTCGTAATCCATAAGGTAACGCACGAGCAAGTTCGTTTCCGTATTCTTTTGCCAGCGCTACCGGCGGTAAATCTTGTGCTCTTAAAGATATAGCAGCTCCTAATAATTGGGTGTCTGCATCTGTATGAAAAAGAGTAACATGACCTAATTCATGCCAAGTAGCCGACATTCTACTCATATTTTCGGCAAGTTCATCGACCTGAAGTCCTACAACGTAAAAGGGATTTTCTCTGCCACCCATTAAGGGATCATGTGCATAGAATCCGTTTGTAGTACCTGTAAAAAGGACTGGTTTGGTTTTCGGAGTAGTTAGAGAAAGGTTCTATTTACGTTTTCTACCATTTCTTCCTCTATGTTCTAATTCAGCTGTATACAATTGAATATGACTCGATAAACCGAAACGTTCAGGCATATTATAAGTACCTACTTGTTTAACGGTTAGACAAGCATCTGGCCAAGTAACATCACGAAGAGGGACATGGGTTGCTTGATCCATGTCAATTTCGGTAAAACTAGTTTCTACCTCACCCTCAATTCGGGCTTCAGCTATTCGAGGTTTATCTATATAACCGCTTGGTCCACTTTCTATTCCCATGTGGCTTATTATACTATGAGTCTATAAGAAAATAAAGGGTCTTCACTTAAATAGTGCAAGGAGGTGATTATTTAAAATGCTACCTTTAGATGTAATAAGAAAATACTATCCTAACTTGTCTGATGAGGACTTGAAGAAAATACAGGTATTTGTTTACCAATTATGTTGCGGAGTAATGCAATACTTTTACGGAGACAACTGGGAAGGGGATAGTGGCGATCCGGATTTAGAAAATAAAGAGGGTTGATGGAGCAATCCGAACCCAAGTTCGAATCCCAAGAGGGTTCAAAGATATTTATAGTCTAACTTTTTTAGTATCTCCTTAAGTTGAATTTTAAGCTCTCCTCGTCCGTTTCCGCCCTTTAAATATTTTTCCCGTCGCCTAGCATCTAATTTGTTAACGTAGGATTCATAATAAACGAGTTTTAATGGGCGCCTATATTTGGTAGCTTTAACAAAACCATTTATATGGGCCTTGAGACGAGATTTTAAATCTGGAGAAAAACCCGTATAAAGCTGTTTATCTTTTTCTGAAAAAAGAATATAAACGTAGTACATCCATATTCAGTGTAGCAAAAATAAATAGTGAGTGAGCCAGCTAAGCTGGCTATTCACCAAGCTGAGCTTGGTGAGTCGCCAGGGATTCGAACCCTGAACCTAAAGCTTAAAAGGCTTTTGCTCTACCGTTGAGCTAGCGACCCATATTGCGAATATTCAATTTTATCAGAAGCTAAGTTCATAAAGCAATAAGTCTAGGTTCGAAAAAAACTAAAAATTCCTTGACCCCGTTAGATATTAACTTACAGAACCAGATCTACGCTTTAATGAAACGCATAACTTTTATCTCGAAGATTTCTAAGGGGGTTGACAAATTAATCTTTTCTGTGATAGCTTGAAGTGAAGATTAACAAAACTTCAGAAGGGTGGTGAAATAATTTGCAATTTGAGAATGTGAACGAAGTATTCACGGTAACTCTCAATAACACAATCGCTTCAATTACCCAATTTATTCCCCAATTCCTTAGCGGTCTAACAATTCTTTTGATTGGTCTTATAATCGCATCTCTCGTTAAACAGGTTCTTCTTCAAGTGTTCAAAGTGGCCCGAATTGAACAATTGCTTGCAAAGTACGGCGCACCAGAGACGCGTGGTAATGGGGGAGTATCCTGGACTGAATTCCTAGCAGAGCTCGCCCGTTGGTTTGTAATAATAGTGTTTTTTATTCCAACGGCCGATATTTGGGGGTTATCGCAATTCGTGGTAATCCTTAACGATTTCCTTGCATTCCTTCCGAATGTTTTGGTAGGGGTGCTAATGCTCTTGGTTGGATTTGTTGTTTCAGGCCTTGTTCATGATTTACTTTTGGCGTCTGTTCGCGGCATATCGGCCGAGACGGCTGCGACCATTGCTGTTGTTGGAAAATATTCTGTTTTGGTATTTTCCATTCTTGTAGTTCTTAACCAATTGGGGATTGCCTCTGACTTAATAAGGATTCTCTTTGCCGGAGTGGTAGCATCAGTTGCGCTGGCAACAGGTCTGGCATTTGGTCTTGGAGGCCGAGAAGCAGCAAAAGAAATCCTGGCAAAGCTTATTAAGAAGTTGTAGATTGTTGTTTACACTGAGCGAGCGTAGCGAGTCGAAGTGTACCGCGTACGGGATTCGAACCCGTGATTTTCGGGATGAAAACCCGATGTCCTAGGCCACTAGACGAACGCGGCATGATGAAATTATATTAAAATTGCGATCAAAGTTCAATAAAATGTTATATTCAGGTGTAATCGTAAGACACCTCGAAGGTGTCTTGATAGATACACCTAGGGAGTTTTGGCTATTTCGAGGAGTTTTGAAAGGACAACTGGCAGCTCCGCGACTCCGTCATCCCCTGAGAAATGCCCAAAACCATTCAGGATTATAGACTCGGCTCCAAGTTTATCTTGATATAACTTATTATGTTCGAGTGGCACCCATTCGTCATCCCTCGAATGAACTACCACGAATTTGTTCGCTTTTGTTTTAATTTTTTCCCAATCGATTGGCGTTTCAAAAAATGAGCTAAGTTCGCCATTGTAGCCTTTATATTCAAGGTCATGTCCAAACCCTGCGACAAAGATTGCCCCACCGACTTTTTGATTCACATCAAGCGATTCGAGAAACCTTAATATCGTTATGCACCCAAGACTATGTCCAACAAGATAAGTATTTTCATCCGGGTTCGTTATTTCTTCCCTTAGTTTTGAGAACCATTCATTGAAAACCGGAGTATCAGGGTTTGGCATTTCTGGAATCACTACATTAAATCCTTTTTAATCGGACTTGAGGATTTTGAGAGTTAGTTTGCCTTTAGGTGTTAAGATTACGACTTCTTCTCCGGGTTTTCTGCCAATAAGCGAACTTCCAATGGGGGAGTTGGCGGAAATTTTGTTTTGCGAAGGATCCGCTTCAAAGTCACCGACAATTTCGTAAATAATTCGTTTTCCAGCCTCACCTGCGAGTCTAGGCGGGCTGTCTTGTTCCACTAAGATCTTTTTAGAAGGAACCACTTTAGCAAGCTTAATCTGATTTGACATTCTTCTTAATTGGCTATCCATTGACCTCAATCTTGCCTTTGCTGCATGGTACAAACCGTTTTCTGACAGGTCTCCTAGCTCTCTTGCACGCACAAGTTCCTTGACCGCATTAGGACGTTCGGACAGGAGCTTATCATGTTCGTTTTGAATTTCCTCAAGTCCCGTTTTTGTAAATTTAATTTGTCTCATTTTGGCCGCGAATATAGGTGTTCGGCTGCCTTCTTCCATTGTATATCAGATATGTGTTTGATTTTATCTTTCCTAACAAATAAACAAGAGGGTTTCTCGAGATTGTACAAGCGCATATATTGATTTGCAACAAAGTCCGGCAGTCGATATAGTTCACCCATCTCTATTCTTTTAGGACAAGAGCCGAATTCTTTATAGAAGGTTGGTGGGCTTGTCCGAAACATCCCCAAACGCGCATCGGTATATTTTTTAAAGCGTGGCATCGCGGAAGTATACCAAGAATATTTGTATGCTGATGGAAGTTTTGCCTGCCAGTAGATTATATCCTCTGATCCATCAAGGAAGAGCGTGTCGCCTGAATTTGATAATTTCCTGACTACTTCTCCGATCTGCATGACCTCTCCATAATTTATCAAAAGTGCTTCTTGTTGGTCAAAGGGTTCATGTGCAAAATATGAGCGTGACGAAACAAAAGATAGAAGAGCAAAGGATACTATTAGAATTGAGGAGTAGAATAGCTTTTTTTTCGCTAAATTTAAAAAGATAAGATAGGAGGTAAGAAACAGGAATAATGCAAACCAGACCAGCATGTGAAACGCCTCATAAAACATTGTTCCAGGCAGGACGATTCGAATATTGGCAAGTCCTAAAATTGAAAGTAGCGCAAAAGCGGTTCGATAGGATTTATTTTTAATCAATACCGCAAGGTTTGCCAAAAAGACAATGTCAATGAGAATGAGAAGGCTTCGTAAAATGTTTGAATGCCCATAAAAAAAGATGTAGATTGGGTAAAAAAATGCCTGCACATACCTATTCCCAAACATGTCCGTTTTGATATCAGAAGGTAGAACGGCCATATAGTTCACAGTAAAAACGTTAAAGAAGTATTCGGAAATATTGAACGAAAATAAAGTAGTAACGGATAGAATCAAAAACAAAACAATCGGCCAGGTTTTTATGCGCTTAATGCTTTTCTCGAATAGGATTACGGCGAGTAACACAAGGGTAAGGGGTACATATGGTTCTCGCATAAAAATGACAAACCAAGCAAAAATAGGGAGTAGTAAATAGTCCCAGCCAGAGACTGGTCCGCCTTTGGCGGAAATAGGAAACAGCTTTAATAGCATAAGACCGGTGAGATAGACTAGGGGATAGACAATCATTCCTTCTGCCAAGAATCTGTCTCCAAAAAGATAAAACTTAGCGGGCTCATAAAGTAAGACGAAAATAAAAGCCGGGAGTCTAAATCGCCAAATTAGAAACGCGTTCGCAATAAGAGAAAAAAGCACGACAAATTGTCTATGTCGCAAAATAAGTTCGAAAATATTTTGGGGGTTCGTAATTAATTGCAAAAGGTAGCTAATGTATGCGGCAAATGGTTGGTGATTAAAGAAAAACTCACTAAAAATGTGCTTTCCTTGTAATAAGAAATATCCGCCCATAAAATTATTACAGTCATCAAAGCACCCAAACGCATTCACCCTTGGAATGTAGATTTTATATAGGGTCACATAAAATGGAAGTAAAAAAAGTAAAAGAAGGAAAAGATTGAGGTTGGAACGAATAAACTTTGAGATACTATTAATATTCACCTATCTTAAGTTTTACTTAACCGTGACGCTTTTGGCAAGATTTCGGGGTTTGTCAGGATCGTATTTCTTTTCAAGTGCCAGGTAATAGGATAGGAGTTGTGCGGGAACGACTTGCGCAAGGATAGATGCCTCCCCCATGTCTTTCACCTCTATAAAGTGATCGAATATATGGGATTTCTCACTTCCTATGCCAATTATAACTGCGCCTCTGGATTTTATCTCTGTTGCGTTTGAAATAATGGATTCAAAAGCTTCATCATTCGGAGCAAATACAATACAAGGAGTTCCTTTTTCAATTAGGGCAATCGTCCCGTGCTTTAACTCTCCGCCTGCTAGGCCCTCTGTATGAATATAACTAACTTCTTTTATTTTCAAAGCAGCTTCAAGAGCCGTAGGGTAAGAAACGCCTCTCCCAATTGTATAGATATGTTCGGAATTGGATAAAACTTTAGCAAGCTGCCTGATTTGCTTTATTTTCCCATCCGACAATAATCTTTCAATCTCCTCAGCCGTTCTTAAAAGTAATTCTTTTGCTTTTTTATTTTCGTTTATCATCGAAAAGGACAGCATTAGAAGTATCGAAACTTTCGCTATATATGCTTTAGTTGACGCAACCGCTTTTTCAGGGCCCGCGCCAAGCAGCATCTTAAAGTCAGCCAATCTGTAAATTGTTGATCCAAGCGCGTTCGTTAGAGTGGCTATTGTCGCTCCCTTTTGTTTCGCACGGTTCAAGGGTTCTATAACATCAATGGTCTCGCCGCTTTGTGAAAATGCTATAACGAGACTCTTATTTGTAAGAAAACTTTCAAGATAGTTAAATTCTGACGCGGCAGCAGTATTAACATGTATATTTGCAACTTTAGCAAAAAGATACGCTCCAGCAAGACACGCATTGAAGGCAGTACCCGCACCTATAAAGAATGTTCCTTGTGCCTGCTTTATAATTTTTGAAAGTAGAATTATTTCTTTATCGTAAACTTTCGCAATATCTCTTACCACACGGGGCTGTTCATGTATTTCTTTGATCATAAAATGTTTATAGGCTCCCATGCTTGCTTCTTCAATTTCCCAATCAATCTTCTCAAATTTTGGCTTAATAACTTTATCGCTTTTAAGCGATACAACCTTCAATTGTTTATTAATTGCGATAAGCATATCGTCTTCAACAAAGAGCAATGATCTCGTGTAGGGAATAAGCGCTGAAGCATCAGAAGCTACAAAATATTCATCGTTTCCTTTTCCAACAATGAGCGGGGATCCGTTTTTTGCGGCAATTATTTCATTGGATTCAGAATCCGCAACCACAATTGCATTAAGACCGCTAATTTCCTTAAATGATTTTTTTACAGCAGCCTCGAAGGAATTATTCTTCTTATTCTCCTCAATCAAATGAGAAATAACTTCTGTATCCGTCTCCGATATAAATTTATGATTTTTTTTAAAAAGATCTTTTTTAATCTTTTCGCTGTTTTCAACAATTCCGTTGTGTATTACTGATATCTTTTTAGAACAGTCAAGATGGGGATGAGCATTGAGGTCCGTAACCCCGCCGTGCGTGGCCCAACGAGTGTGCCCGATTCCGAAATTACTTCTAGGAAGTATTGTGTGGGCCGTTCCGATTTTGCCGACATGCTTTTCAAGTAGAAATTTATTTCCGCTTTTTACGCTAATTCCCCACGAATCATAGCCACGGTATTCCAGCCGTTTTAATCCCTCAAGGACAATATTTGCGGCGTCATTCTTGGTTCCAATATATGCAAATATTCCGCACATAGGGAGACATTATACCATTCTTGGGTGTGATAAAATAAGGGTCCTTGCGCCCTGCATTCGGCTGGGCAGGCTCTATGAAAAAATTTGTCTCCATTGCTTTAGTTTTGTTCGCCTTCCTTATATTGGTTTCGCCGTCAAATGCCGTTTATGATTCGAGGGATCATTTAAACAATAAATTCGGAATTCATATCTTATTTACATATGAGGTTGCTCGGGCGGCTGAGCTTATTAATTCGTCCGGCGGGGATTGGGGGTATGTAACTATTCCTATTCAATACGGTGATCGAGATTTAGAAAAATGGCAAAAATTTATGGATGATGCCCGAAAACACCACGTTATACCCATCATTCGGGTTGCGACCGAGGCATATTATAAAAATACTAATGTATGGAGAAAACCAAACGACTACGACATTGTAGACTTTGCCAACTTTTTAGATTCACTTATGTGGCCTACCAAAAATCGTTACGTTCTTTTATTCAATGAGTCTAACCGTTTTGACGAGTGGGGAGGAGACTCCCCAGCGCCTTCAGAGTATGCAGACTTTGTGTCCTATGCGGTTGACTCATTCAAAACCAGAAGTGACAACTTTTTTATGATTGCGGGAGGTCTTGACAATGCATCTCCAAATGATGGTAAAAAATATCTTGACAATCTTGTCTTTTTACGAATGATGGGGGAATATAATCCGGACATATTTCGTAAAATTGACGGATTCGCAAGTCATTCATACCCCAATCCTAACTTTGCACAGGCGCCATCGGAAAATAAAATCGAAGGCACATCAACATACAGATTTGAGACAGATTTAATAAAACAGTTTACAAATCAGGATTTACCCATTTTTATTACTGAGACCGGTTGGAACGCGGAGGTGCTACCAGAAAATGTTATTGCGGAATATTTCCAGAGATCCATGAATGAAATTTGGGGTATAGATGATCGAGTTGTAGCTGTCACTCCTTTTATTTTGGAATCGAATGGTGGTCCATTTGACAAATTCAGCTTTTTTAAAAACGGTAAGTTCACAAGCTATGGTTTGACATATCGAAATTTTAATAAGCAAAAAGGAGAACCGGTTCTTAATGAATTAACGAATAAAATCGTAACTACAAAAAAAATCGTTACACCCAAAGTTAATTTTGGGTTAGTTTCAACTAGCTTTTTACCTGAGTTAACCCTTGATTCAAGGCTACTCAAATCGTATTTCAGGACAATTCTGGGAATTAAGTAATAGGGGTGTGTTAAAATTAGCTTATGGAATGGCAGAAAGACTTAAAGATTCAGAGGACGCTTAAGAAGCTCGTTCGTGACCTGTCATTTGACCATATAAAGTCAAACCATATCCATGCCTTTAGAACCCACGGATCAAAGGCAAGAGCGTATGCAAGGATTTGGGCATTTCCTAAGATCTTTCAGGAAGTGTTAAATGTCTCACCGGCTTACGTAATAGAGGTGCTTTCAGAAAAGTTCGACAAATTGTCAGATGATAACAAAACAAAGGTTTTAATACACGAATTACTTCATATCCCAAAGAATTTTTCAGGATCGCTCTTACCGCATAGAGGACGAGGACGACGATTGGACAAGGAAGTCGATAGACTTTATAGGATGTACAAGTCCAACAGTTAACAAATTGACCAATTAACAAATTAACTATGATTTATGTGATTGCCGGCGAGGATATTGCTTCCTCAAGAAATAAACTGACGGAACTTTTGGAAGGTAAGCCGAATGTTATTCGCCTCCATGGCAAAAAAGCAACGATCGCAGAACTTGATGAAGCACTTTCCGGCGAGAGCTTGTTTTCTGATTCGAAAACGATTGTCATCGAATACTTTACGAAATTAAGTCCCGAAGCAAAGGCCTTAGAGCTTCTTGAGAGATTCGAAGAAGAGAAAAATACTGATGTGATTTTGTGGGACGAGGCGGATTTATCGAAAAAGAAATTTTCAAAAAATGTTCAGGTTTTTAATTTTTTATTTCCCAAGTTTTATTACGCGTTCCTAGACACTTTTGAACCCAAATCGAAAAAAACTCTGGAACTTCTTCAGGAAGTCTTAAAGACTTTTGAGCCGGAGCAAGTTTTATATGGTCTTGTTCGTCGAGTTCGTCAACTTCTGATAATGAAGTCTACCAACTATTTGGATTTTTCGGAATTTAAGCGAATGCAGTCTTGGCAAATTTCAAAATTAAAAAAACAAGCCGAGCTTTGGACTGAGGACCAACTTAAAAGTGTATTTGTTTCGCTTGCGCAGCTTGATGAGAAAATAAAAACGAGCGGACTAACAATGCCCTTAACATCCCACCTTGACATTTTATTATTGTCCGAATTAAACTAATTGAACTGATTTTCATGGTAAAAATTAATCCTCAAATTTTCAGAGAGTATGACATAAGAGGCCTTGTTGGGAAAGATCTTGATGAGGAATTCGCAAATACCCTTGGGAAAGCATACGGAACATACCTTTCTAAAGTCGGGACAGGCGATGCTGTCGTAGCACGAGACACTCGAGTAACCTCAGAACCATATCAAAAAGCATTCATGCAGGGCTTAATTTCGACCGGTTGCAATGCGCATGATCTAGGAATTTCAATCGTTTCGACAATGTATTATTCCCGGAAAAAATTCAATATTGATGGTGGAGTAATGGTTTCTGCATCACATAACCCGCCACAATATAACGGTTTTAAGTTTTGCCACGGACACAATACCATATCAGGAGCAGAAATTAAGGAAATTCTTAAAATTATGCAGAAAAATGAATTCGTTACGGGGAAAGGTAAAATAATCCAAAAACCCGAGGGTAATGAAGAATATTATAAGGAATTGGTTAACAAAATAAAGTTAAAAAAAAAGCTAAAAGTTGTTGTAGACTCAAGCGCTGCTATTGCAGGATTGTTCGTTCCAAAACTTCTTCGAGACTTGGGCTGTGACGTAATAGAACTTTATTCTGAACTCAACCCAACAAATCCTCCACATACACCTGACCCTGTTGCGATTGATGCTTACGATAAACTTATTGAAACGCTCAGGAAACACAAAGCAGACATGGGAGTTGTTTTCGATGGCGACGCTGATCGGGTCGGGTTCGTTGATGAAAGAGGAAGAATTCAGCTTGGAGACGTTATATTAACCGCACTCGTTCAGGATTATCTTCCAAAATACCCGGGTGAGAAAATTATAGTTGAGCTTAAAGATTCTGAAATGGTTGTTGACGAGGTAAATCGCCTGGGCGGTATTCCTATCTTCTGGAAAACAGGGCATTCCTTGCTTGACAAAAAAGTTCATGAAGAAAACGCTTTGCTTTGCGGAGAGATGAGCTGCCATTATTGGATTACGCCTAATTGGTATCAGTTTGACGACGCAGTTCATGCCATGTGCCAAATGCTTAGAATTTTAAGTGAAAACAATCGAACCTTTGCGGAAATAGTTGATACATTCCCAAAATATTACGCTACGCCAGAATATAGAATTGGCGTCCCAGACGATATAAAGTTTGATTTGGTAAAGCGAGTCGTTGAATATTTCAGACCTAAGTGTACCAAGGTGCTTGACATGGATGGCATAAGAGGCTACACAGAAGATGGCTGGTTTCTGTTTAGAGCCGCAAACACGGGACCTTTGATAGTATTGCGTATTGAAGCAAAAACTCCTGAGGGTCTTGAACGACTTAAGCAATTTGTTGAGGAAGGATTGTCATACTTTCCTGAAGTACATCTTGACTGGAACCGCCAATACGACAAACACTAAAATTGTAAAATGACTGATTCTATCGATAAATCAAATTTAAGACAAGTAATTTTGGAGACACCGGGGCAGTTTGAGGTGGGATTAAGCTTAGCCAAGAATATAAAGGTCCAAGGACAATTCGAAAATGTAATAGTTTCTGGGATGGGAGGATCTGCCTGGCCTGTGAATTTGCTTCGAACATATTGCAACAGTCTTTTCAAAGTTCATCCAAATTACAAACCCTTCGAAATTTATATCAACAGGTATTATTCGCTTCCCCCTGAAAGTCATGGTTCAAATACGCTTAATTTTATTTCCTCATATTCGGGCAATACTGAAGAAGCTATAAGTTCCCTTGAAGATGCACGTAAAGCAGGTTTAAAATTCATAGGTTTCTCAAGCGGGGGTAAAGTTGAAGAATTGTGTAGGCAATACGGCGCTCCTCATATTAAGTTACCGATTCCCAATCCTAACTTTCAACCTAGAATGGGGACAGGATATTTTTTTGCATCCATGTTTCAACTTCTAGTCAATCAAGGACTAATTCCTGATACTACAAGCGAATTGCTTGCTCTTGCAGGCAAACTTAACCAAAATATGAACGCACACGAAAGCAGGGGAAAAGAATTAGCGAAGAAAATTTGGGGCAAAACGCCCGTGATTTATTCATCTCCAAAATATAAGCCAGTTGCCATGATTTGGAAAATAAAGATAAATGAGAATTCCAAAACTCCGGCGTTTTGGAATTTTTTTCCTGAACTTAATCACAACGAATTGGTTGGATTTACTAATCCACAGGGTAAGTTCTTCATAATTATGCTTAGAGATCCAGAGGATAATCCTCTCAATATTAAAAGGTATGAGTCAACATCTCGGTTGCTTGCCGAAAGAGGGGTCGAAAACGAAATAATAGAAATGGAGGGCGCCGATGTCTTCTTGAAAATGTTCTCCTCTTTAAATTTAGCTGACTGGACTTCCTATTATTTAGCGCTTGAATATGGCCAAGACCCTACCCCTGTAGACATGGTTGAAGATCTCAAAAAAATACTCGCTTCATAGTAATTTTGACACCCTTTGACTAGTTGACAATAGCTCAATAATTTGCAAAACTGTTTGTCCGATGGGTAATCAAGACATAAAACAAATAGACCAATTATTAAATAAAAGGCTCACTAAGTTTGGGAAGAGGGTCGATAAACAATTCGAGGAGTTTGGGAAGAGGGTCGATAAACAATTCGAGGAGTTTGGGAAGAGGGTCGATAA
>CAYHUY010000008.1:15272-35359 GCA_964360265.1 uncultured Gammaproteobacteria bacterium
AGTTTGGGAAGAGGGTCGATAAACAATTCGAGGAGTTTGGGAAGAGGGTCGATAAACAATTCGAGGAGTTTGGGAAGAAAATAGAGGAAAAGATTGACGAGGCTGTTGTAACAATAATTCAAACTGTTGACAAAAGCAAAGCCGATAGGAAAGACTTCGTAGAACTTGAGAAAAGAGTTGAAAAGCTGGAAGAAGAATTCCAAACCTCATAGGATCCTCGCTTGCATTGGATCTCATTTTTCCTGTACGATGGTTGTATGGTAAGGCCACATGATTTGGTCGTGTCTTTGAGCGATATAGATCGAGATGATTCCCGGTATGTGGGTGGAAAAGCTGCAAATCTTGGTGAAATGATAGGGGCAAAATTTCCCGTTCCACCTGGTTTTGCCGTTACAACCGCGGCATACAATGATTTTTTAAAAGAAAACGGGTTTGACAAAAAGATAGAACGTCTAATAACGACTATAAATTTTGAAAGCGATGACTCATTAAATCAAGTTTCTCGCGAACTTAAAAAAATAATACAAACCGGTGAAATTTCAGAAAAACTTGCGAACGAAATATTTATGCACTATGAGAAGTTAGGAAAGAATATACTTGTTGCAATAAGATCATCTGCCGTAGGGGAGGATTCAAAAGAGGCTTCATACGCGGGGCAAAATGAAACCTTTTTAGATATTAGAGGAGAAGCAGTTTTGGCTGATAAAATTCGTGAAGCTTGGGCCTCTCTTTTTTCACCAAGATCGATTTTTTATAGACATGAAAGACGACACTCAAATACTAAGACGGGCATTGCATTAGTTGTTCAAAAAATGGTCGAGGCGGATGCATCGGGAGTAATATTTACCGTTGATCCCGTTACAGAGGATAAATCCAAAATCACGCTTGAAGCAATTTTTGGTCTTGGTGAATACATAGTACAAGGAAAAGTTACGCCCGATCATTATGAGGTTGATAAAAAGAACCTCCAAATTATTAAAAAGGTAAAGAACCCTCAAATGGTAATGTTAAAAAAAGTAGAAGTAGGAGACCGTGAAGTCAAGGTCCCTTTGATGAAACGCAATTCGCAAAAAATTACTGATCATGAAATAATTGCGCTTACAAAGTTGGCGGTTGCAATAGAAAAACACTATTATTTTCCACAGGATATAGAATGGGCTAAAGAGAAAGACAAGATTTATATTGTACAGACTAGGCCAATTACAACACTTAGCGTAGGTAAAAATTCAAAGCAGGAAGCCAAATCTCATAATACGTATGGTAATTTAAATTTAAAACTTTTAATGGTGGGGGAAGGCGCAAGCCCCGGCATAGCATACGGGCCCGTAAGAAAGATCAGGTCTGAAAAAGAGCTATCAAAAGTAAAACAGGGGGATGTTTTGGTTGCGGAATTTACAAATCCCGATTATGTAACATCCATGAAGAAATCTTCGGCAATAGTTACGGAAAAAGGGGGAAGAACTTCTCACGCGGCGATTGTAACCCGGGAGTTTGGTATTCCGTCTGTAGTTGGAGCATCAGGTGTGCTTTCGAGGCTAAAAGAAAACGAAATTATCACGGTCAATGGAAAAACCGGGGAGATCTATAGAGGGGCTTCAATTGGATTAAAAAAAACAGCTGATGACAAATTTTCTTCTTTGAAAACCACTACAAAACTTCTTGTGAACTTAGCAGAGCCGGAACTAGCAAGCGGTATTGCATTGCGAAATGTTGACGGTGTTGGACTTTTACGAGCCGAGTTTATGATTGCGCAAATTGGGGTACACCCAAAAAAAGCAATACATGATAAGAAAAGCAAGGAATTCATAAATAAACTAGCAGAAGGGATCGCAACGATATGTCAAGCCTTTTACCCAAGACCTGTCCTTTATCGTGCGACTGACTTTAAAACCAATGAATACAGAAATTTGACGGGTGGGAGATACTTTGAGCCTGAGGAATCTAATCCAAGCTTAGGTTTTCGCGGAGCATTTCGCTATATACATGATCCTCAGGTTTTCAACTTGGAACTTGAGGCAATTAAAAAGGTGCGCGAAAAATTAAATTTAAATAATTTATCCCTAATGCTTCCATATGTGCGGACCGTAAGAGAACTTGAGGAAGTAAAAAAAATAATAACGGCGGGGGGCCTTAGAAGAAGCGGTACTTTCAAACTATTCATAATGGCAGAAATTCCATCTAACGTGATTTTAATTGATGCATTTATAAATGCTGGAATAGATGGCGTTTCTATTGGGACTAACGATTTAACAATGCTTATTTTAGGCACAGATCGCGACAATCAGGAAGTATCAAGCGAATTTGATGAAAGAAACCCGGCAGTTTTGTGGGCAATAAAAAGAGTAATTGATGCATGTAAAAAAAATAAGATTGAAGTGTCTATATGTGGAGGAGCTCCTTCAGTGTTTCCGGCAATGATAGAGGAATTGGTTAAATGGGGCATAAATAGTATTTCTGTTTTTCCGGATGCAATAGATGATGCAAGAAGAATAATATATTTTCAAGAGAAAAGAATGAGTGGTACGCAAATAACTGAATAAAATCTATGCCAAAAATAAAAAAAATATACGCACGTGAGATTCTTGATTCAAGAGGAAATCCTACTGTTGAAGCAGTCGTTGAACTTTCAAATGGGGTAGCGGGTATATCTTCCGTTCCATCGGGGTCTTCAAAGGGAACATACGAAGCATGTGAATTAAGAGATCACGATCAGAAACGCTATAGTGGAATGGGAGTACTTGGTGCGGTTGAAAATGTGAACAAAATTTCCGCCCATATTCTGGGGATGGACGCATTTGAACAACAAAAGATTGATTCGGCCATGATAGAACTTGACGGCACACAAAATAAACAAAACTTGGGGGCCAATGCGATCCTTGCCGTATCTCAAGCGGTTGCAAAGGCTGCGGCAAAAAGTTCTGTCCTCCCCACATTTTTATACTTGAGACAGTTCATTAAAAATGATGTAGTAAAAAAAATCCCGACACCGCTTTTTAATTTAATAGAAGGAGGAAGTCATGGAAGTAAAACTTTAAACTTTCAGGAATTTTTACTAATCCCCGCATCATCAAAATCCTATAAGGAGGCACTTTTGCTTGGGGTCAGCGTTTATAAAACGTTAAAGGACATACTTTACGATAGAAGTGAAAATACGCTTGTGGCCGATGAAGGAGGATTCTCGCCTGGTCTTCAAACAAATCAGGCCGGATTATTGCTCCTCAAGGAATCTATAGAAAAATCAGGTGGTTCTTTTTCGCTCGATGCCTTTTTGGGGTTGGACGTTGCAGCAAATTTTTTCCTGGACGGAAAAATATACAAACTAATTGATCGTGCAACCTCTTATACTACGGACGACCTTGTTGATTTTTATCAGAGCCTATTGACAGAATTTGCTTTAATATACATTGAGGATCCCTTTGCTGAAGACGATTCTGAGGGATGGAAAAAGCTACACTCAGCTATCGGAGATAAAACATTAATTGTGGGCGACGATCTTATTACTACGAATCCATATAGGCTTCAAATGGCACTTGATAACGAGACTGTAGGAGGCATAATTGTTAAACCAAATCAAATAGGAACTATTACTGAAGCAATAGCCGTCGCAGAAATAGCTAGATATAAAGGATTAAAAATTATTGTTTCCCATAGGAGCGGTGAAACTATGGACGACTTCATAGCGGACTTTGCTGTCGGAATAGGCGCTGACTACGTAAAGTTTGGAGCACCTGTTCGTGAAAGAGTATCAAAATATAATAGACTGCTTGAAATAGAAGAGGAGCTTAAAAAGATTTAGTTGAAAAGAGGATAACAAATTCGCCCCTGGGAATATTCTTCTCAAAATATCTGATTGATTCCGAAACCTTCTCTCTTCTTATCTCCTCGTGAATTTTTGTGAGTTCTCTTGCGATGACAATATTTATGTCACCGAAGATTTTCTTGATCGACATTAGTCCGTCGACCAGTCGATGGGGTGATTCGAGTATTATTGCGGTTGTGGACATGACTGTTTGTGTTTTTTTAAGATTTCCTAAAACCTCCGAACGTTTTCCGTCTTTTTTAGGCAAATACCCTAAGAATAAGAATTTGTTTGTCGGGAGTCCCGAAACAGACAATGCCGCGATGACCGATGAAGGCCCCGGGACAGGCGTAACTTGAACCCCCCTTTTTATAGCCTCCCTGACTAATTTGAATCCGGGATCTGAAATCAACGGGGTACCAGCCTCTGAAATTAATGCTGCGTCATTTACGTCAACTTTTTGAAAAATCGATGCAATTTTGATTTCTTCCTCATCTTCAGTGAATGATATTATTTGCTTGTGGGAATATTTGAATTTGGGAAATTCTTTTTTTAAAAATTCAAACAGAATACCAGCCTTTGAGGTTGATTCGGCAATTACAAATGGGACTTCAAGCAAGGTTTTGGCAGCCCTTATTGTGATGTCCTGTAAATTCCCTATCGGTGTTGCTATTACATACAAATTCCTCATGACACATATTATACACCGACCTATTACTGTAAAAAATTAAACCTACGTACAAGCGATACTACTATGCCCTGGATCTTTAGGTTTTTGGGATAGATAGTGTCCATTTGGCTGTTTGCAGGCTTAAGCATTACCGTATCTCCTTCTTTGTAAAAACGTTTAAGGGTTGCAAGGCTATCGTCAACGAGTGCGACAACGATATCGCCATTTTGAGCAACTTCGGTCTTTTCAATTACTACATAATCGCCGTCAAGAATACCATCTTCGATCATAGAACTACCTTTTACTTGCAAGACATAGGAGGTTTTTTTGCCGGATAACATATCTGAGGATACCGCGAAACTGGCCTCAGGATCAGTATATGGCTCAAGCGGTTTTCCTGCAGCAATATATCCCATGAGAGGAAGAGACAGGGTTGGGCCGATTGCTCTTGGTGTTGCACCCATAAGAATTCCTATATTGTCGCGTTTGATAACCTTAAGTGTCCTATTGTTGCCTTCTACCTTCTGCATATATCCTTTGTCAACCATTGACCGGATGAGCGCGTGGACTGTAGAAACGCTGTTTCTTCCCATCGCATCGGCCATCTCGCGAAGAGTGGGAGAATACCCGTGTTGTTCTTGAAATTGAACTATATAATTAAGAAGTTCTCTTTCTCGTCTGTAAAGTACCGCAGTCATATTAAATATTTAAAACCGAAACTAATTACTAATTTACACGAAAAATAGTCGAAATGTCAACTGATGTGAAATGTGTCAAAGCCGCGCAAAATTGTGGTAGAATTTAAGGTTCCATGAAATTTAAACTCAAATCTAAATTTAGTCCCACCGGGGATCAGCCGGAGGCAATCAAAAAATTATCAAATGGCATCCAAAGCAAGAAACCACTTCAAGTTCTTTTGGGAGTTACCGGCAGTGGCAAAACATTTACTATTTCTAACGTAATCAGAAATTTGAATATCCCAACGCTTGTCATGACGCACAATAAAACCCTAGCGGCCCAACTTTACCAGGAATTCCGTGATTTTTTCCCCGAAAATGCCGTTTCGTATTTTGTTTCTTACTATGATTATTATCAACCGGAAGCGTACATACCAACAACGGATACCTACATAGCCAAAGAAACGGAAATTAATGAAGAAATTGACAAACTTAGACTTGCTGCAACCACCAATATCTTAACAAGACCAGACACAATTGTTGTTGCCTCCGTTTCTGCTATTTATAACCTTGGATCCCCAATGGAATATGGTAAATTCGCCATGGAACTAGCTCAAGGAATGAAGCTTATGCGCGGCGCACTACTTGGTAGGCTTCTTGATCTTCAATACGCAAGAAACGACTACACCTTTAAGCGGAGCACATTCAGGGTAAGAGGTGAAACCATAGAGGTGCATCCGGGATCTGAAGACCACATTATTCGAATCACACTTTCAGATGATAATATCAGTCGGATTGAAACTGTGGACCCATTGAACGGTAACGTTTTAGAAGAGAAACGTTGGACAATGCTTTATCCCGCCAAACATTACATAACGGATAAATCTTCTTACGGGAATGTTTTTGAGAGGATTCGTAGTGATTTGGAAATTCGAGTAAAAGAATTAAGGGATATGGGAAAACTAATAGAAGCTGGGAGACTTCAAAAAAGGACGGAATATGATATTAAGATGATCAAACAGGTTGGGTATGTTAATGGAATCGAAAATTATTCCCGATACTTTGATGGAAGAGCCCCCGGTGATCCTCCATATACTCTTCTTGACTATTTTGCGCATGCAGGTAACCCCTGGCTCTTAATTCTGGATGAGTCCCATATGAGTATTCCCCAGATTCGCGGAATGTACAACGGAGACCATGCGCGTAAAAAGCTTCTCGTTGAGTATGGATTCCGTCTTCCGTCGGCATATGATAATAGGCCACTTAAATTTGAAGAATTTACAACACGAGTCAAGCAAACAATATTTTTGTCAGCTACACCTGGCGATTACGAAATGGAAGTTTCAGGAAACAATAATATTGTTGAACAATTGGTTCGACCTACAGGAGTCGTAGATCCCGCTATTGAGATTCGTACGACGGATGGACAAGTAGATGATTTGATTTCAGAAATTAGAGCAGTAGTTGCAAAGAACGAGCGGGTACTTGTTACAACCTTAACAAAGCGCATGTCTGAGGACCTGGCTTTTTATCTTGAAGACAAGGGATTAAAAGTCCAATATTTACACTCTGAAATCGATACCCTGCAAAGGCAAGATATCCTAGATGAACTGCGGAACGGAAAGTATGATGTTCTGGTGGGCATAAATTTGCTTCGTGAAGGACTTGATCTGCCTGAAGTATCGCTCGTTGCTATTATGGATGCTGATAAGGAGGGATTTTTACGTTCGAGAACCTCTCTCATTCAAATTATGGGAAGGGCCGCGCGCCGTGTCGATTCAAAAGTAATCCTTTACGCTGACGATGTGACCAAATCGATTCAGTTAGCGGTTGAAGAAGTGGAACGTCGACGAAACAATCAGCTTAAATACAATAAGGAGCATGGGATTTCTCCAAGGTCAGTTGAGAAAATTATTCGCGAAAGATTGGTCAAAAAAGTTGATGTTTTAGATGATTTAAAACCTCTACTTGAAAAAGAAGTTTTACTTCCCGATGATCGGGAACGGTTAATTAAACGTTTAAGAAAGGAAATGATGGAAGCGGCCAAACAATTAGACTTTGAAACCGCCGCCCTCATCCGCGACAAAATCCGCTACCTGCGCCAAAATTAGCTGGTCGCATATTGAACGAGACCGACGCTTTGGGGTATAATAGTTGGCTTTAATTTTTTTATGTTGGATAAAATTATCATAAAGGGGGCGAGGGAACACAATCTCAAAAATATTGATCTTGAAATTCCCAAATACAAATTAGTTGTTTTTACGGGGCTTTCGGGGTCAGGTAAAAGTTCTCTAGCTTTTGACACAATTTACGCGGAAGGGCAAAGACGGTATGTTGAAAGTTTATCCTCTTACGCCCGCCAATTCCTCGGCATTATGAAAAAACCTGATGTTGACCATATTGAAGGTCTCTCCCCAAGTATTTCAATCGACCAAAAAAGTGCGTCCCACAATCCACGATCAACTGTTGGAACAGTTACAGAGATCTACGATTACTTACGCCTTCTTTACGCGCGAATCGGTCATCCTCACTGTCCTAATGACGGGACTGAAATAACCCGTACCACTAAAGAAAAAATAATTGAGGAAATAATCGTAAAATTCACTTCAATATCGAGAGCAAGAATTATGATTTTGGCGCCTATTGTCCGTGGAAGAAAAGGTGAATATTCCGACTTGTTCCGTGATCTTAAAAAAAGAGGGTATACCAGGGTCCGAATTGACGGACAAATCTTTGGGCTTAACGAAGACTTTGTGTTAATAAAAACAAATAAGCATACCATTGAGGCAGTCGTCGACCGTATTACGGTCGACAAAAAAATTGAAAAACAAAGATTGCTTGACTCCGTAGAGCAAGCATTAAATCTAGGAAATAGAGAACTGGTTGTTTCAAAAATTTTGGATCGCGGGTTTTCGATTCCCGATAAGCCACAAAAAATGGAAGATACATTTTATTCTGAAAAGTTTGCGTGTGCAAAATGCGGCTTGGCAGCATCCGAAATAGAGCCTCGTCTATTCTCATTTAATTCACCATATGGCGCGTGTTCAACTTGTAATGGACTTGGGATGATCCAATCCGTTGATGAAGAACGCGTCTTAAATCCTTATCTTTCGATTTCAGAGGGCGGAATTTTAGCTTTTTCCAATATGGACTCCGACACTTGGTTTGGAAGAACTGTTAAGCGCGCGCTTGAGGAAAATGCTGTTCCTCTTGATGTTGAAATAAGAAGATTAACAAATGGGCAAAAGAGAATAATTCTTGAAGGAACGGGAGATCGAAGATATGAGGTTAAGGGAACAAACAGATTTGGGGAGAGAACAAAAATCCATGAAATTTATCCGGGAGCAATAAAATATCTGCTAGACAAACATAGTGAAACGGATTCGGACCTCATAAGGCGTGCGATAGAAAAATTTATGACCCGAATTGTTTGCGGTGACTGTCAGGGAACCAGGCTTAAAAAAGAAGCGCTTGGAGTTACCATAAATGATCTTTCTATAGTTGAACTTTCAGACCTTTCAATAGAGAAATCATACCAATTCATCGAGAAACTCTTTGAGCAACTTTCTGAACGTGAAAGACAAATAGCAAGAATTATCCTTCGTGAGATACAAACCAGAGTGAAATTTCTAATTGATGTAGGACTTTCTTATCTCACCTTAGGCAGAAGCGCACAAACATTAGCAGGAGGAGAATCACAAAGAATAAGGCTTGCCTCACAGATTGGCTCAGGTCTTTCGGGCGTTCTTTACGTTTTAGATGAACCATCCATTGGACTTCACCCGCGCGATAATTCGAAGCTTATTAATACTCTGAAAAAACTTCGCGACCTTGGAAATTCGGTAATTGTTGTGGAGCATGACAGGGAAACTATGATTGAAAGTGATTACATTTTTGATATAGGACCGGGAGCAGGAGAAGCTGGAGGAAAAATAGTATCGCAAGGTACACCAGAAAGCATTATGCATAATAAGGATTCATTGACCGGCGAATATCTTTCAGGAAGAAAAAAGATCTTAAACAGGAGACCTGACTTTAATATTAATAAAATCGAAGATTTTTTAGAATTAAAGGGAGTTTCTGCTCACAATCTAAAAAATATTAATGCAAGCTTCCCCTTAGGGGCATTTATATGTATTACGGGTGTCTCGGGAAGTGGGAAATCAACACTTATTAACGACGTTTTATATCATTGTTTAGCTATCCGAAAAAACCCATTTCATAGAGAAAAACCAGGGTTATTCAAGGAGATTTTGGGGGACGAAAGTTTAAAGCGCGTATTTATGATAGATCAATCCCCAATTGGCAGAACTCCACGCTCTAATCCCGCAACATATACAGGAGCATTTACATATATTAGGGAGATTTTTGCGACAAGCCGAGAAGCTAGAATACGAGGATACGGTCCGGGGCGTTTTTCTTTTAATGTAAGGGGTGGAAGGTGCGAAACATGCGAAGGAGATGGACAGATTAAAATTGAGATGCAGTTTCTTCCTGACGTATATATAAATTGCGAGACTTGCGATGGTAAAAGATACACTCAGGACACTCTTGAAATTGAGTTTGAAGGAAAGAATATATCGGACGTGCTCGCGCTTAGTGTAGATGAAGCGGTTGATTTTTTTTCATTTCATGAAGGAATATCCAACAAGCTAGCTACGCTTAAAGAAGTTGGACTTTCCTATATTAAGCTAGGGCAGTCAGCAACAACTCTTTCAGGTGGAGAAGCGCAAAGGATAAAATTAGCGTCAGAACTTTCAAAAAAGGGAGCCAATTCAAGTCTCTATTTACTTGATGAACCAACTACGGGCCTTCATTTTGCGGATCTTGAAAAACTCATATCGGTTCTTAGGAGATTGGTTGAAAAAGGCAATACGGTGATTGTTATCGAACACAACCTTGATGTAATAAAAAATGCGGACTGGATAATTGATCTGGGGCCTGAAGGTGGGGACGCGGGAGGAGAAATAGTCGCCGCCGGAACACCGGAGGAAATTGCAAGTAATCCTAGATCCTACACAGGCCAATACCTGGCCAAAGAGCTCTAACTTATTCTAAGAAGATTCTGCAGTTTCTGTTAATTTACCAAGGTAGTCCTTAAAATCAATATTCCCGCTAACAATTCTAGCCCTAATGGGGACCGATGAGCCGAGAGCAAGTCGAAGCATTCTACTAGACTTTAAAGTAGACTTAATCTCGTATCTATCTCCAACATATATAGGCTGGTCTCCAAATAAAAACTCCATTGCAACGTCAAAGCTTCCTTGTCTTTGCCGACCTACCCTCAAACCGCCGTCTTTATTTGGATCTTCTCTAGATATTATATCTTTTGTAGAGTGTCCGATAAGTAATGTTCTGCTCTTTTTTGTAGTGCCGCCGAGTATGATTCGTTCATCAACCACGATAGCTGTAGTACCCGGTTCGATAACAACGGTTTGAGAAAAAGGCCTTTGAATTTCCCGAAGTCTCGAAAGCTCACTTTGTTGAACCATGCGCATATTGTAATAAAAACATTCTACAATTTCAACAAAGGCTTACATTTGCTAATATAATATATAAATGCGACTCAAACCCCTTTTATTTTTTGCTTTAAGTTTTATGTTTTTGGCTGTAGCACATAGCGCGCATGCGGATGAAAATTTTGAAACTTCAGTCATTGCTAATTATCAAGTCGAAAAAACCGGGAATACGAGGATAGTAGAGAATATATCAATTAAAAATAAAAAAGAATTTGTTTATACTCCTTCATACATCATTACGCTATCTTTTGGGAATATAGACAACCTCAGAGTTTTTAATTCCCAAGGTTCAATTCCAAGCGTCTTAAGAGAGTTAAAAGATGGAAATAAAAGCATTGAAATATCATTCCCGGAAAGGGTAGTGGGTGTTGGGAATGTGAATAATTTTACTGTTTCATTTGATACCAAAAATATAGCGATGCAAAAAGGGTCCATCTGGGAGATCAATATCCCTGGAATATCTGACGCGGAGGATTTTTTGTCTTACCAAACAATAGTATCTGTCCCTCAAGGCTTTGGAAAACCATCGATTGTAAAACCGGCAGTTCCTCTGACAAGCTCTCCCTTTCTATTTAACAAGAACAACATCGGCAAATCGGGAGTTAATATACTCTTTGGGCATAGCCAATACTACTTGCTTAACCTTTCATATCATATAACCAATACAAAACTTGTTCCGGTAAAAACTGAAATAGCGCTTCCCCCACCCACCTCCTATCAAGATGTTCGAATAAAAAAATTGAATCCTGCTCCTCTTAATGTATATTCTGACGAGGACGGAAATTGGCTCGCCGTATATGAACTCGCGCCAAGCGAAACAAAAACTATTCAAGCTGAAATTGTTGCTCAAGTTTTTTCAAAACCAATTTTTGATCTTAAAAGTGCCCCGCGAACACTTGATCCTTTAAAATATTGGGAGGCAGATGACCCGCAAATTATAAAAATTGCGCAGGAACTAAAAACGCCTCAAGCAATCTACGATTATGTAGTGGAAGAACTGTCGTACAATTACGAGAAGGTTTATGAAAAAAATACACGGCTTGGAGCCCGCGAAGTTCTAAAAAGAAGAGATTTTGCCGTATGTCTTGAGTTTACGGATTTATTTGTCGCCTTGTCACGTGCAGCAGGAATTAGAGCTCGCGCTCTTGAGGGCTATGCATACACAGAAAACCGGCAGCTAAGACCTTTGTCTCTGGCTAATGACATTTTACACTCATGGCCCGAATATTTTGATGAGAATACAAAAACGTGGGCGATGGTTGATCCCACATGGGGCAATACAACTTCTGGCATTGACTATTTTAATTCTTTTGATTTTGATCATGTGACCTTTGTTATAAAAGGGAAAAGCAGTACGTATCCGATTCCTGCCGGAGGGTACAAAATAAACGATGAGTCAAGAGATGTAAAAGTTACACTCGCTGAGAAAAGCGAATTCAGTGACAAATATTTATTTGAGACTTCTACCACTTTTCCAGACAGAGCTTTACCGCTACTGCCAATAAGTGGGAGTGTCTCAATCAAAAATTTTGGCAATTTACCTATCTATAACAAAAAACTTACAATAAGGTCGGACTTATCCCCGGAGGCACTTGAATTTAACATTGATGAAATTCTTCCATATGGCATAAAAAAAGTAAATATTGAATTTCCCAAAACCCCAGCTTTGACAAATGGTGATCACGAGATTACAATTCTTTTCAACGGTAAAAGTATCGTTAAAAAAATTAGGGTGGGGTTATTCCCGGACTATTTTTGGATTATAGCAGGAGGTGTATTAATTTTTGGATCATTTACAGTTGCAGCGGCTACCTACAAAACCTGGAGTCTATATTTTTCGCGACAAAAAAAACAAAGTAATTTACGTAGGGAAGGCAAAAAATCTTAAAACTAGAGTTTCGTCTTACTTCTCAAAAACACAACAAGAGGCAAAAACCATAAGGCTAATTGCGCAAATTAAGACCTTAGAACACATAGTCGTAAATTCAGAAGTTGAGGCTTTTTTACTTGAATCAAATTTAATTAAGAAATATAAACCTGCGTACAATGTTGTATTCGTCGACGACAAATCTTATCCGTATCTTGAAATAAACCCCGGCCTCGCCAAGCGAAGCGGGGCGGGTAAAAAAAACATTCCATATGTTGTATTAACACACAAAAAGGGAAACCCGAATTCGGTTTATTTTGGTCCGTATGTTAGGCCTAACGATCTAAAAATTGTCCTTAGGATTTTGAGACGGATTTTTCCATTCCAATCCGTTAAAAATCATGCAAAAAAACGTTGCTTATATAATTCGTTGGGATTATGTCCATGTGTCGCCGTATATGCGGAAAAGTTTCCTGAATACAGAAAGAACATTAAGAATTTAATATCGTTTTTTTCAGGCGGACGCAAAACCGTTATTCGCCAACTCAAAAAACAACGGGAGGAATATGCCGGATCGGAAGAATTTGAGAAGGCTAACGTGACTCAGAAAAAAATTGAGAAAATTGAATTTATTACAAGTGAAAACTATGATCCCTTTATATACGAAGATAGACCCGATTTTTATTTTGAAAGAATTCGAGCCGAAGTTAGTTCGCTTGCTGAAATTCTTAACAAGTATGGGCTCGGGATAAAAGGTCTTGCAAGAATTGAATGCTATGACGTTTCAAATATTTCCGGAAAAAATGCCACTGGCTCCATGGTTGTTTTTACGAATGGTGATTCAAATAAAAGTGAATACAGAAGGTTCAAGATCAGAATTAAAAATACTCCGGATGATTTTGAAATGATGCGAGAAGTCATCAGACGCAGAGTCAATCGAAACGACTGGGAGATGCCAAATTTAATGGTAATTGATGGGGGACGCGGTCAAGTTTCGGCCGTTCTTAGAATTTTAGTTGAGCAAAAATATAATGTGCCCGTTATAGGGCTTGCTAAAAAGGAAGAGTCGATTATTGTACCTATTCTATCAAACTCGAGTTATGAATTTCTCGAAATTAAACTTCCTCATTCAACCCCCGGAGTAAATTTGCTTCGTAGAATTCGCAATGAAGCTCACAGATTTGCGCTTCATTACCACAGATTGCTTCGCAAAAAAGCCCTCAATTTGAAATGAAGTATAAAATCCGCTACGATTGATATATGAAAACATTGATGCGACTTATTGCGACAAACTCTCTGTCCCTTTTTTTAGTTTCGCTTTTCCTCCCTGGACTTAAAATAAATGGAGAAATCACTACCTTTATTTCCGTGGGGGCAATTCTTGCAGTTGTTTCAACGCTTATTGACCCAGTCGTAAAACTTCTTACCTTACCCTTTAATATTCTTACATTGGGATTGCTTTCATTTTTGACAACTCTTGCATCTTTATTCTTAATAACAATCTTTTATAAGGATTTGCGCGTTTCCGATTTTACCTTTGGTGGAATATCTCTTTTTGGACTTACGATTGAGAAAGTATTTGTTTCGGGATTTTTGTCATTTGTGGTCATTTCTGCTACAATATATTTTCTGAATAAGTTCATTAATTGGATCTTTTCAAAATAAAATGGATTTTTTCTTATCTTTCCAAATTATTGTTTCCATTCTTCTAATTGGCTTTGTAATTCTTCAGTCGCGTGGCGGCCAGTCAGGCGGAATGATTGGCGGATTTGGCCAAACTTATAGCAGCAAGAAGGGGTTTGAGAAATTCCTTTTCTGGGGAACGGTGACTTTGGCAGCAATTTTTGCCTCAATCTCGATATTATCTGTTATTGCCTAACTATTCAAGCTCAATATGAGTTTTATACGCAGACGCTATTATGTTTGGTTGATTAAGGAGTACATTAAGCGCTGGAATAAAACCATAATATCTTCAATCATTATAGGAGTAGGGACATTCTTTGTTGCAGCTTTCATCATAGGTATATATATTTCTCCATTAGTTGGAAAGAATGTCAAAAAGATCGGCCATATTGGATCCTATACTGTCTCTAGCCTTCCCTACGAAATACTTTTTGATGCTAGTTATGGATTAACTCACGTAGGCAATGACGGAACCGTTCTTCCTGCCGCGGCTTACAAATGGGAAATAAAAAACAATGGAAGAGAGTACGTTTTTTTTATAAAAAGAGGCCAATATTTTCACGATGATAAAGAACTAAAATCTGATACTATTGAACTTAACTTCAAGGATGTGAAAAAAAGGATCATAGACGATTATTCAATATCGCTCAAGCTTAAAGATCCGTACGCGCCATTTCTGTCCTTTGCTTCTATTCCCATATTCGGCAAGGATCTTACCGGTTTAGGAGAATACAAAGTCAAAAAAGTTGAAATTAACGCGGGGTTTGTAAAGCTAATTGTGTTGGAAAATAAAAATTCAAAGAAGTTTAAAAAAATCATCAATTTCTATCCAACCCAAGATGCACTTAAAACTGCATACCTGCTGGGAGAAGTAGACCAGGCTATTGGGCTTAGGAGCCTTAACTTAGAAGATACAAATATTGGCGGTTTTGCAAATACAAAAACGGTAAAAACGGTAAATTATAGAGAGCTTATTGTCATATTCTATAATAATTTGGATAGTGTCTTATCAAACAAAAAAATAAGACAAGCCTTAAATTACGCCGTACCAAAAACCTTTGAGGAGGGGGAAAGGGCATATTCTCCCATACCACCACATTCCATCTACTTTTCAAAAACCCCAAATTATGGTTTCTCAGATGCTTCAATCGCAAAAAATCTTATAGAGCAGGAGGAGGATAGCTTGTTAGGTAAAACACTTGAAATATCTACTATCGCAGACTATGAAAACGTTGCCTCAAAAGTTGCAAGTTCATGGAAGCAAATAGGAATTGCGAGTAAGTTAAAGGTTGGAACAGGTCTTCCGGACACATTTCAAATCTTGATATACCCAATCAAACTACCCATCGATCCTGATCAGTACGTACTGTGGCACTCATCACAGTTAAGTAATATTTCCAAATATAAAAATTTAAGAATAGATAAACTCCTTGAGGACGGAAGAGTAACTAGCGATATTGAAAAAAGGAAAGAAATATATGCTGACTTCCAGAAATATATTATTGATGATGTCCCGGCGTCTTTCTTGTATTTTCCATATAATTACACTTTAGGGAGAAAATAAATATTAGTAAATGTTTGGGATTCTGTATGCGCCTTCCCTTTTTGAAAAAGCTACGAATTGTCCAATACGCAACACCTCAATATAGTTTCCATTATATGTAAGACTCCTCGCAAGATTCGCCTGATAAGAAAGGGACGGAGTTGCGTATGTGTCGTTTAAAAGTAGAATAATTAGATCTGCATCATCCACTCCCTGCGGAATAATAAAAAGTTTCTCCCTGTGTGAAAGATGAGCTCCCAAATTATTGCTTGCCGCAACCGAAAGATCCTCCGGCACGGATGAAAGGAACTTCCTTATATCGCTTCTTTGAGGAAGATAGTCTGTGTAAATTTCAAGAAGAGCCTTTCTTGATCCGGGGAGCGCGCCTAGTTGGTACGTTGAATAAATAGATGAGAAAAGCAATATGATTATTATGGTCCTTGTGGTTAAAAAAAATATTTTTAATTTTAATAACGTTCTTGCGCCATAGATTGCAGAAATATACAAGAAAGGAATTATTACGGCGCCGTAGTGAAAAGTTACATCTCTTAGATTTCCATTATTCGATAAAAGATTAATCGCTAGATCCGGCCCTGCAAATATAAGAAAGGCGCTAGCTGCCAAAGACAGGAATCCAACAGGTGCAAATAGAGCTATGAGATACGAGATATTCGGCGGATTCAATAATTGGTAAATTGTAAAAAGGGGGTTGAAAGCCGCTGTTCCAATTACCTCAGGAAGCGTATCTCCAAAAACACTGAAGTATTCTACGGCAAAGTGTGCCCCCCCGCGAACGAGCGGAATAAGCTTTGATACGATTATATAAAATATAGATAGACTTCCTGCACTCAGCAAAATCCAAGCCCTGTTTTTAGTTTTAAATACCAGATAAATTCCAAACAAAAAAGCAACCAAATATACATTTTCCTTTGTCAAAACAGAGAGAAGTATAAATATCATAAACAAATAGTATCTCTGCACAAGCACATAATAAAAGGCTGCAAGTAAAAATGTAGTCGCAAGTACAACGGGATGAAAGTCAAACAGGTTTTGTTTTTGAATGAATGGATTCAGTAGGTATGAGATTGAAAACATAAGGGATAAATCAGAGTTTTTCAAAACGAAATTTGAGATTTTGTACACAAAGTACGCGCCTAACCCTAATACTACGGTCTGAAATATTAAAAGCATACGGGCATCGTTCCAAAGGAGATATAGAGGAGCAAGCAAAACCAGAATAAAATCTGCATGGAACGCAAGCCTTGAGATTGTATTAACGCCGTCGGGATTTGTGAACATAAAAATTCTGCCGTTTATAGTATTCCACACTGTTTGATCCATATTCCCAAGGTCAAATTTACCACTAAAAAAGTTTAAGTGTTTTTGTATGCTAACGAAGCTAAAATAGGCAACATAAAGACAAATTGACGACCAAAGAATCACAAGGTGATTTGGCGCGTTAAGGGTAATTTTTTTGAATTTATAGAGCACGTAAGAAATCAGTACAAACAAAAGTTCTGCTGCGATTAAACCGACTCTTGAAATAACTGATAACGCCGCGGCAAGTGGCGCTGGAATTAGAATAGACAATCCAAAAAAAACTACCGCTTCACGTACACCAAGACCAAGTGGAACTATCAGAACAATATATCCAATCAGCCAGGACAAAACAAAGAGAGATGAAAGCTCAAGAAATCTATTTGGATCAAGGTAATAAAATGAAACCGCAATCAAATAATTGCCGATGCCAAAGAAAATCCAGCTTGAAAGCATAAGTAAAAAAGGTTTTCCAAAACTTGGAAGCTTAAAAATCAATGATTTGCTGTTTTTTTTATTATTTTCAAAAACCACAATCCCCAAGGCTGATAAGACAAAAACAAAGATGAATAATATAGGAAGAACTAAATAATATTTGGATGTAAATATACTTGAAGAATTCAGAAGAAAAAACGCACCGGGAATGGACACAATTAAGCTCGAAACAAGAAAGACTGCGCTTTCAAAAAAAATTAACCTTACGATTATTTTCGAGGGAATATTCAGCTTATTAAAATTGCCGATTCTGGCGACAAAACCAAAAATACTGCCTGGGATATACCTTTTTATCTCAGATAACGCCAATAAATAAATACTTTCCCGTGTGTTTAGTTTATACCCATATCTCTCAACCAATTCTTTCCAGGAAAGAGAACGAAGTAAAAAAAACACCAAAAGAGATACAATTCCGGATAACAGCGGTAATGTCTTTACATTTCCAATGTAGGGAAGTATCTCGCTCCTGCTTGAGTAAATAAAGCTGAACATGAAGTATAAAGAAATAGCCGTAAGAGGAACTCCAAATATAAATTGTATGAAATTTTTTATACAAGACCGCATTTAATTTTCACTTTCGTATTTCATTGGGTAATAGTCTTTGTCTGAATCGTTTTTATTCACTATAAGGTCTGCAACAAGACCAGTAAGTGTAATCTGCATCCCTACCAAAACAAGTAAAATACCAAACAATAGAAGAGGCCTGTCCCCGATTCTTTCACCTGCTAGTCGTAGATAAAATAAGTATAAAAGCGTAATCAAACCTACTGAAAATAATAAACCGCCAATTTTTCCAAAAAAATGAAGCGGTCGTCTATTATATTTTGTAATGAAATAAATCGTAATTAAATCAGGAATGTCGGTAAAGATTTTTGTAAACTTATATTTAGAAACTCCATACTTTCGCGCATGGTGTAAAATATCTTTTTCCCCTACATTAAATCCAAGATCGGCCGCTATTATTGGGATAAACCTGTGCATACCTCCGTATATTCTTAACTCTTTGGCAGTCTCACTTCTATAAAGTTTTAGCCCCGAATTTAGGTCGTGGAGCTTTACGCCAAACATAATCGATACAATTTTGTTAAAAATTTTTGATGTCGCAACTTTAAAAAGGCTGTCTTTTCTTTGCTTTCTCCAACCGGCGACAAGATCTAGTTTTGATTTTGTCAGTCTTTGATACAGTGGCATAATGTTTGTTGGGTCATCTTGAAGATCCGCGTCCAAGGTTACGATAAATCTTCCGGTTGATTTTTGAAAGCCAAGCATTAAGGCAGGGGATTTCCCGAGATTTTTTCTAAAAGAATAAACTTTAATATTTTTATTTACGTGTTCAATTTGCTTCAGTATCTCAAAACTTCTATCCGTTGACCCGTCATCAATAAAGATTATTTCGTAACTCTTTTTATTATTGGCAAAGGCCCTTTTGATGTTTGCAACCAACTCTCTTAAACTCTCGTCCTCATTGAATACAGGAATAATAATAGAAAAATCCATTTGCATAAGAGCTAATTATACCAATCCGACCTCGATTTATAAAGAGCATGGTTATTTGGTTATAGAAATTCAGTATGTATTTCGAGTACAATAAGAAGGTGAAAAAATGCAGGTTATGTAAAACAAAGAAGAAACTGGAAGATTTTAGCTTTAGAAATAAAGTTCGCAACATACGGACGTCTTATTGTAAAACATGTATAAGAAAATATGTTCGAGAACACTATGTAAGAAATAAAAAATATTACTTGTCAAAAGCTAAGAAAAGAAACGATAGCGTTAGGTACTTAATCAAACAATACACATGGAATTATCTATCAACACATAGTTGTATAGATTGCGGAGAATCTGACCCTGTAGTCTTGGAGTTTAATCATGTGTCTGATAAAATAAGTGAAATATCTGGAATGTACCGTAATTTCTCGTTGAATACTGTAATTCAAGAAATTCGAAAATGCGAAATAAGGTGTGCGAATTGCCATCGGAAGAAAACGGCTCGAATAGGAGGATGGCATAAAAAATTTAAGCCTCTGTAGCTCAACGGCTAGAGCGACGGTCTTCGGAACCGTTGATGGGGGTTCGATTCCTCTCAGAGGCGCACTGAAAAGTAGGTCAAAAATCATTGGTATTTTGCTACTTTTCAGTGTGAACGCGAAATGGATTGGTACGTTTACATAGTTGAATGTTCGGATAAGTCTCTATACACCGGAATTTCGCCAACTCCGAAACTTAGAGAGAGTAAGCACAACATGAAGCTCGGGGCTAAATCCCTAAAAGGGAAATTGCCTGTCAAGCTGGTTTATCAAGAGCTATATAGTAATCAATCCGATGCGGCAAGAAGAGAGCGACAAATTAAAAGTTGGCATAGAAAGTATAAGTTAAAACTAATAGAGAAGGGTAAATCTAATACGAATAGTTAGGGTTTACCCTGAAAAACTTTGTTTTTCAGGGCGACTAGCTCAATTGGTAGAGCAATTCCCTCTTAAGGAATAGGTTCAGGGTTCGAGCCCCTGGTCGCTCACA
>CAYHUY010000009.1:0-1103 GCA_964360265.1 uncultured Gammaproteobacteria bacterium
GGTGGTAAAAAGATGTCTTCATCAAAAGGGGTCGGTCTGACGGGAGAGGAACTCCTCGAAGTTTTAACGCCACAAACAGCGCGTTTTCTAATGATTAAAACAAGGCCCGAACAAGCAGTTGAATTTGACCCAAGAAGCCCTGATATAATCCCAAGAATTTATGATGATTACAAGCAAGCTTCAGAAAGCAAAGATGATTCCCACAAAGCTTTTCAATTGTCCCAAATTGGAGAACAAGAAAAAGTGCCAGAACTAAGATTTTTGTCACTTTCGCAATGGGTTCAAATGCCAAACGCTGAGGAGAAAATAGAAAAAGAGGGTCTTGGATATTGGGCATCATATGCAAGATCGTGGATAGCAAAATATGCGCCAGAAAAAATAAAATTTAATGTTCAGGAAAGTCTGCCGGAACAAGCAAAGACTTTAACTCAAAAGCAGAAAGAGTTTCTTAGTAAAAAATTATTACCGGAAATTGAAAAGACAAAAAACGTAGATGATTATCAAATGAAAATTTATGAATGGGCAAAGGAATTTGGTCTATCATCAACTGAAGCATTTGAGGCGATATATAAATCATTAATTGGGAAAAATCATGGACCCAAGGCTGCGTGGTTAATATTTGAACACAAGGATATTGCAAAAAGAAGATTTCAGGAGATTGCGCCTTGATGAACATGCTTTGTTTTGCGACGAGTAATAAGGACAAGGTGGATGAAGCTCAGGAAATTCTTGGAGTACCAATAGAAGTTGTCAATCTTGATATTGACGAAATCCAGAGCCTTGATCTTAAAAAAGTTGTAAAGCACAAAGCTGAGGAAGCATATAGAAAAGTCAAAAAACCGGTATTTGTTGATGATGTAAGTTTTGAAATAAAAGCATGGAACGGTTTTCCTGGGCCATTTATAAAGTTTATTCGCCAGGCTGGGAATAATTCGTTTGATCTTTTGCTCCGAATGCTTTCAGGAGAGAAAGACAAGACCGTCCGTGTTACCGCCGGCATTGGATATCATGATGGTAAAAAGGTATATGTAGTTGAGGGATCAATTATCGGTAAGATAGTGCCTGCCCGTGGTAGCAATGCATGGGGATTTGATCCTTATGTT
>CAYHUY010000009.1:1203-33425 GCA_964360265.1 uncultured Gammaproteobacteria bacterium
GACATAAAATTCATTAGGGAAAATCCGGAAAAGGTTCGAGATGGGGCCAAAAGTAAAAATATTGATGTTCCAATTGAGGAAATCTTACGGCTTGACGGGGAATACCGGGAACTAGCAAAAACTCTTCAAGAGCTTTATACCCAAAGAAACCGAGTCGCAAAAGAAAGAGATGTTGAGGGCGGCCGAGAAATAAAAGCAGAGGTCGGTTCGCAAGAAGCAAAACTTAAAGAGATTGAGGAACGCTTAGATAAATTACTCGCGAGTGTCCCAAATCTTCCGGCAGAAGATGTAAAAATCGGGAAAGACGAATCGGATAATGAAGTTATTCGAAAACATGGAACACCGAAAAAATTTGACTTCAAACCTAGGGATCATGTAGAGCTTGGAGAACTTTTAGACATCATTGACATTGGGAGAGCCGCAAAAGTTTCGGGAACCCGCTTCGCATATTTAAAAAATGAAGGGGCACTTCTTGAGTTCGCTCTAACCCAATTTGCATTCGACGTCTTAATAAAGGAGGGATTTACTCCAGTTATCTCACCCGAACTTATTAAAACCGAGACAATGAGAAGACTTGGATACATGGAGCACGGGGGAGCGGATGACATGTTTCATATTGAGAAGGACGGTTTAACTCTAGTCGGAACCGCTGAGCACTCAATAGTACCAATGCATATGGATGAAACGTTTTTAGCAAAAGACCTACCAAGAAGATATGTCGGATTTTCAAGTTCGTTCCGTCGAGAAGCAGGAAGCTATGGGAAAGATACGCGCGGGATACTTCGTGTTCATCAATTTGACAAAGTAGAAATGGTCTCTTTTACAACTGAGGAGAAGGACGACTCTGAACATGACTATCTCTTAGGGTTGGAGGAGAAATTTTTTCAAGCCCTTGGGATTCCATATCAGGTAGTTAAAATGTGTACAGGAGATTTGGGTTTTCCTGTAGCACGCAAATACGATATAGAGGCATGGATCCCGACACAGGAGAAATATCGCGAAGTCACTTCTGCTTCCACAACAACGGATTTTCAGGCGAGGCGTTTAAATATTAGGTACCAACAAGGCTCGGATAAAAAGTTTAACCACATTTTAAACGGTACAGCGTTTTCAACAAATAGGCCAATTGTTGCGATTCTCGAGAATTATCAACAAGAGGATGGTTCGGTTATTATTCCTGAGGTTTTGAAAAATTATATAAATATCGACAAAATTTCCCCCAAAAATAAGTAATTTTAACGTTTTAATTTTTCCTTATTTATCAACCCGAAACATCATTCCTGAAGCAACGCTTTTTCTTGACAAAAAAACATATTTTTACAACGATTAAGTTAGCTTAAAAAGAAGCCCCACTTCGGTAAAGGCTTACCGGGGTAAAAGGAGGTGTTTTAATATATGGCAAAGAAAAAAAAGAAGAAAGGCAAGAAATAAGCTAGGTATTTCTAGTTTATCTCTGTTGGATTCGTCAACTGACGAATACCAATTGATCAAATGGTATTCCCCCTCACCTTTTTAGTTTTGAGTTATTTTAAAAATAAGACCCGAAGCTAAAAAGGTGAGGGGTGAATCTTTTTATATAGCCTCAAATGTGGTAAAATTAGATACTTATGTTAAATATTCTAGGTAGATTTTTTGATACGAATGACCGCGAGATAAAAAAACTTATTCCAATAGTTGAAGAAATAAATAAGTTTGAAGATAAAGTTAAAAAATTAAAAGATTCTGACTTTCCGCAGAAAACCTTAGAACTAAAAAAAAGAGCAGAAAAAGGAGAGAGTCTATTTGTAATGCTTCCTGAGGCATTTGCACTTGCGAGGGAGGCATCCTTAAGAAGCATTGGAATGAGACATTATGATGTGCAGCTTATGGCCGCAATTGCGTTGGCAAGAGGCGCAGTTGCCGAGCAAAAAACAGGGGAAGGCAAGACTTTATCTGCGGTTCCTGCCCTTTATCTAAATGCTTTATCGGGAAAAGCAGCTCATCTGGTCACAGTAAATGATTATCTTGCAAGGCGTGACGCCGGCTGGATGGGCGCAATTTTTGCGTTTTTGGGGATGAGCGTTTCTTCAATAATATCAGATGCGTCGTTTTTATACGACACAAAATATACCGATGAAAAAGCGTCTGACTACAGGCTTTTGCACCTCTCACCAGTAACAAGGAGAGAGGCTTATAGGGCAGATATAGTTTATGGCATAAATTCGGAGTTTGGGTTTGATTATCTTCGCGACAATATGGTGATGGATGGTGAGAATATGGTTCAGACAGGACACCACTTTGCAATTGTTGACGAGGTTGACTCTGTTTTAATAGATGAGGCAAGGACACCTCACATTATTTCAATGCCGGACGCAACCCCCTCTCAAAAATATTATGACTATGCAAGAATCATAGATAGGCTATCAAAGGAGACTGATTATAAAATAGACGAGAAATCAAGAACCGCTCATTTGACAGATGATGGAATAGAAAAAGTTGAGAAACTTTATAATGTCTCTGATATATATGAAAAAGATTTCGACACGGTTTATCACATAGAAGCAGCGTTAAAGGCTGATACACTTTTTCATAAAGATAAAGATTACATTGTTCGTGATAATCAAGTAATTTTAGTAGATGAGTTTACGGGAAGATTGCTTGAGGGCAGAAGGCTTTCTGAAGGTTTGCACCAGGCAATTGAGGCAAAAGAGGGTGTTGCCATTCAACAGGAGTCAAAAACTCTTGCCACGGTTTCCCTTCAAAACTACTTCAGAATGTATGATCGTCTTTCCGGAATGACAGGAACAGCGGCAACAGAAGCTGAGGAGTTCCAAAAAATCTATAAACTTGATGTAGTAGTTATTCCAACTCATCGGGATATGATAAGGGAAGATATCGGAGACCAAATTTATAAAACTACCCGCGCAAAAGTTGCAGCTATTGTTAAGGAAATCGAGGAGGCCCATAAAAAAGGTCAGCCTGTGCTTGTTGGAACAACCTCTATTGATAAAAACGAGATAATCGCAGACTTCCTAAAAAAGCGCGGAATAAAACATGAGGTGCTAAATGCAAAAAACCATATGCAGGAGGCATTAATTATTCAAAACGCGGGGAGAATTGGCGCTGTCACAGTCGCAACAAATATGGCGGGACGGGGAGTAGATATAGTTTTGGGTGGACAGCCTCCTTCAGACTTTGACCTTGTGTATCAAAAAAAAGAAGGTAAGAAAAAATACGATAAAGACTTTGACATGTGGCGCAAAGGACATGAAGATGTAGTAACTCTTGGAGGGCTTTATTTAATTGGAACAGAGAAGCATGAATCAAGAAGGATTGACAATCAATTGCGGGGGCGTGCAGGCCGCCAGGGAGATCCTGGTAAATCTGTGTTCATTATTTCACTTGAAGATGACTTAATGCGTGTTTTTGGAGGAGAACAAATTTCAAATCTTATGACGAGATTTAATTTTCCTGAAGATACACCGCTCGCTCACGGCCTTGTTTCAAAAGTGATAGAGCAGGCGCAGGTAAAAGTAGAGGGATTTAACTTTGAAATTAGAAAGAATCTTCTTGAGTATGACGATGTTTTAAGTAAGCAGAGGGAGATTATTTATAAAATGCGGGGAGATATAGTAAAAAATAAAAAAGATCCAATTGACTTTGTGATGGGGAAAGTTGAAGACACAGTTAAAAATATTGTCGCGCTCAATCTCTATTCGGAAACTCAAGCGAATGGTAGACAAACGGTTGTTGATGAATTCGCAAATATTATTCCTTTTGATGAACATTCAAAGGCACATTTACAAAATCAACTCGAGAAGCCAAAAAACGCTGATGCTGCCACGGAATTTTTAGTCGATCTTGCGCGTCAGCTTGTAAAACGCTGGGAGGCAGAATTTGGACGAGAACAGCTAGCTCATGTATATAGGATAATTTCTCTTTCTACGATCGACAATCTTTGGATGGATCATTTAACCTCAATGGAAGATTTAAGAACCGGAATAGGTCTGCGCGGATATGGACAAAGAGACCCTCTTGTTGAATATAAAAATGAAGCTTTTGGTGTTTTTGAAAGGCTCGTTTCTTCAATTGATGATGGTATTGCGCACCGAGCTTTCAAGGTCAATATAGGATCAATCCCTGCGCCTTCCGTACGTCAAAACGTGTCAATCAACCAGCCTGAATCAGAAGTCGGCGACCTGCCTGCCGGCAGGCAGGAAAACCAGAAAACTAAAAACAATCCGCCAGCCGGCGGACAAAAAACCAAAAACGGATTGAATGGTTTGGAACAGCAAAAACTCGGCCGTAATGACCCCTGTTGGTGCGGATCCGGCAAAAAATGGAAACGTTGTCATTATCCTAGTCTTGCTGCATAGACAACTTTCGGGAGTATCTACCGCGGAAAATGATTATAAAAAGCTTGTACTAAGCGTTCTTCTTAGAAGAAACGATAAAAAGAGTTGAGCCTAGCATAATTATTCCAAGGAAAATAATAGCCAACAACGCTCCTGTATTAGAACCCGTAGGGGGCATTGTCAAACTCTTGGTGGGGGTGGGGGTGAGATTATCGCCTAACCAGGAGCTCCAAGGACCAGTTGAACAGTCGTTGCCTGCCCTAACCCTAAAGTAATACTTGGATCCTGGTAAAAGATCGTTAATAGTATAGGCAATTGCACCAGTTGACCTGCCAGGACTGAATGTTACGCTGTTTTGTTCAACCTCTTGATTGGTGCCGTATCCAATTATATATTTGCCATTACTATTGGTATTAACAGGGGTGAAATATAGAGTCGCTTTTGTTGAAGCCCTATCTACTTGATAAAGATTTGGGGCTCTAGCAATTTGCTCACATCCCTGTGCAAATACTTGCGTGTTTATATGCAAGCTAACAAGTAAAAATAAAAATACTAGTGTAAGAAATCTCTTACCAACCTTCATGAATTACCTACCTACATAAAATATTAAGTGTTTTTAATGCGATGCGCAATAGGTAGCCCGTGGGAGATTTCATTTAAGATTTCTGAGAAATTTTCCATGCCAACGATCACATTCTATGACATAAGACTTAACAGCAGCCATCCGCTCCTCTAAAGTCCGGATCTGAATCGACCCTAATACTCGCAAGACAATTGACATGATACAAAAGCGATTCCGCTGAGTCCTTTCAAAAATGCCACTACCTTGCCACTTCAAGTTGTTGAATTAATCTAAACTGTATTTTTTGGTCCCACATAGAAAAATAAGCTACGTTAAGCTTGACATTTGTACAAAATTGTGCTAAAGTGTACGGATCATGATACAGACACTAAAAGCTTCAGATGTAAGATCAAATTGGAGCCAACTTTTAAATCAAGTATTTCGTGGTGAAACAGAAGTTGTTGTTGAAAAAAGTGGTATTCCAGTTGCTGCTATAGTATCTGCACAAGACTATCAAAAATTACAACAAATCAAGCAAGCCAGAAAAAGAGATTTTGATGTAATTAATAGAATGAGAACTGCTTTTAAAGGTATTCCAGATGATGAAATTGAAAGGGAAGTTAACAAAGCCGTAAATGAGGTTAGAAAAGAACGCAGGCTTCGAGCTTCTAAATAACAGTGCTGAAGGCTACTTACGACACAAACATTCTCGTATCGGGAACTACAGTTTTACAAGGACCAATAGCTAATGTAATAAATGCATGGATTGACGATGAAATAGAACTGATTACATCCAAGCCACTTATTGATGAACTTTCAGAAACACTTCAAAAACCATATTTTGTCTCGAAACTTTCTGATGAGCAAATACAATCATATATAGACATAATTAAAAATCGTGCAACTATAGTTTCAATCACTACACCAATACCTACTGTTTCACAAGATCCAGATGATAATTTAGTTCTTGCGACTGCAGAAAGCGGTACAGCATCTTTTATCGTAACAGGTGACCATCAACTCCTAGACTTGAAACAATATAAGAATATAAAAATTGTAAACGCAAGGGCTTTTTCGGAAATTCTTGAAGAAGAAAAAGCTGCTTGAAGTTCTTTCTGTGTGGTACCCTATTTGTATGACAGGTCCTTCGAATTCCTCAGGAGAGGCAAAAAATGTTTACTATCCTAATCTTCCCTGCTTGAGCCATTTTTCCGCCGCGGAAGAATAACGCATACTTAAAACGTTCAAATCCGGATTTTCTTTTTAAATATGAACTGTTCGCTTGTCTGGTAAAAAATTTCATAATTAGGATCTTGTTTTAGAGTTTCAAGAAGATAATTAATATCCTCGATGAGGAAATAATTATTAGGATTCTGACCGGGACGTCCATCAATGACAATATATTCGGGCACTTTTTGTGTATAGAAATCGGGTTTATATTTGCCAGGGTTTGACTGCAATACATATACTTCCTGGTGTGTAAATCTAACTGCAAGATTATTTTGTGCCATGACGGTTGAATCGCTTGGAATTTTATTTACTAAATCATTTAAAAACTTAAAATCCTTGGAATGCTCATAGAAGGTTGGGTTATACGAAAGACCAAATGAACCATGCAGGACGAACCTATATAAAAATAAAGAGTTTGCGATTAGAGCTAGAGCAATAAAGTTTAAAATTTGTTTTTTTAAAATTTTTGCTTGAAGAAATTTAATACTAAATATTGATGCTATTCCCATGATTCCCGCTAAAAGGGCACTATAATGAAGGCCAATTCCCCAACGGGTGTAAGCAAAAGGTGGATAAAAGCGGACTAAAAAATCTTGGAACATCAGAAGATAAAAAGGGTAAGAAAATATCGGAAGAAATCCGAAATTTAGGAAACTCACGAACAACGTTCGAATTTTAATTTCGTTGTCAAAAAAAGTACTTGCGACTTGAATTGGATTTAGAGAAATGTCTTGCTGGTATTGATAAAAACCCCCAGAAAAATAAGGGATAATATGGCTTATTGAAATATATCCCCAAAGTAGAGAAACAATGCATGTTGCAATCGCAAGTTTTAAATATGATCTATTAATAAAATAAATAGAGATCCCAATCCCAAGTCCTACCAGATAATTACTTTCTTTAAATCCTAGAAATATGACAAGCATAACCCAAAACCACCTGAATTGTTTTTTAACTAACGAAAGATAAGCTACCATAAGGGGAAGAGTTGCAAGCGTTGCCTCATGGAAATCCGTAATTACTGCATTTTGAAGCCCGGCAAACGAAAAATATGTAACAAGAATTGCAAGGGCATGGAATCGGTTTTTAAGAAGTACAGTTCCTATCAAATAAAGTACGAATCCTGATAAGCCGACAATTATGGCTTGGGCGACAAGTAGTACCTCCCGTTTATCGGATAACCAGTAAAGAGGGGAAAGCAAAAATATACTTGGATTAAAATGATCTGCAAAAATCCATTTGCCTCCTACCACTAAATGATCAATTATGGGTGGCGCAAAATGCGCTACTTTCCAGATTGCCTGATCAAAAATCCCAAAGTCGTAAAAAAATGATTCATACTGCCAATAGCGGTTTAAAGAAATTAATGAACCCGCAAGGATAAATAATAAGCACGTCAAAGAAGCGATAAATGTTGGAAGACTTATTTTATCCACAGTTTATTATATCAGTCAGCGTGGAGTTTGGGGTTTAAATTTTGATTCAGGCATTCCCTCGCCTGTTGCGCGTTCCTGATCACGTAAATCAATTACATGATCAGCATGATCAGGTTTCATATCCTGATGTCTATCTAGCCTGACCATTGTTTCTATATATATTGTTCGTAAGGCTCTTTTGGACTGGGCCTTTCCTGTTCGGGCATTATTCAATAATAAGACCTTCTTTCTGATAATGTCAAATTTTCAATAAAATATTAAAAAAAAATAAAATATGTTAAACTTTAAACAGTTCGACTCGTTCCACTCGCTCACTGCAAGCGCGGAGAGTTCGAAAATCATGATAACCGTACCTGAAGCTACAAAAAAGATTATAGAACGGTCAAGATACCTTTCGGAAGCCATCTCAAAAGGAATTATCAACTATTCTGCGCTCGCCCGGTATATAAGACCTGAAATCGAGCAAATTCTAATTAAGAAGGTGAGCTTAGCCTCAGTCATAATGGCACTGAACCGAATAAGCTCGGACTTTCAACCGAAGTTTGTATCATCAAATATTTTTAAAATAGTACCAGAATTAAGTGTTCGTTCGGGTTTTAGATATGTCGCGCTTTCAAGCGATTCGGCAGCGGGTTTATCATTACTTCTTTCCCGCGAAACAGATCCAAAATCTTTGTTTTTTAAATCACAAGGCAGGCGTGAAACAACATTTATCTTAAGCCAGGATCTTTTTGATAAGTATAAAAATGCAATTGAAGGCAAGAATCCAATTATTATTGTTCCAAAAGTCAGCGCTCTTACTATCTACTTGCCCCAAGAAGCTATAAAAACACCTGGAATTTATTATTTTTTCTTAAAATCACTTGCATGGGAAGGGATAAATGTTTTGGAACTTATTTCAACCCCGGGAGAACTAATTCTTATTATTGAAGACACAACGACAGAACGCACTTTCGGAATTATTAAATCCCTTTTTGCAAGTTAAAGAAGATAGTATACTATATGTAATGTCAAAGGGATCGCCAATTTATAAAAACCTTCGCGATAAGTGGATTGCAAGACACAAAGAGCTGCAGGGTGCGCTTTGGGCCGCGCATGGGGATGCAATTAATGATTTTGTTAATAATACAAAAAATTTCGCAATCGGTTCAATTTCAGGACTAATGCTTTTGTCAAGTCCTACGGCAACTCTTCTTGCGCCTCCCCTATCACTTGCGGTTGAAGAGAAAAATCTATCGATTGATAAAAGCGTTTTTTTAGTTTCGGATCTTTCGAATATTCTGCCAAAGGAGGTTCGAACCTTAACGCCGGAAGAAGAAAATTCGGCTGCCCAAATTTTGACTCGAGATTTTGGATTCCCAGTAACACCTGAGCTTTCAGGTATTCGATTGAATCGATCATACGGATATATTGGAGCAGAACAACACTTGGCTCGTTATCCTGGGGATACAATGAGTAGTCACTTTGATCCGCCGGCCAGCGGATCGGAAGGTTCGAATAAATATTATTCCTCCGGGATGGCGCCGGGGCTTGGCGCTTGGGGATATTTTGCGAATTCTGCCTCAGGACTTACTCAAAAAGACGTGAACCGTGAGAAATATTATATTGCTGCTCAAACTTTTCTTGCCCCCGGATTTGCTGAACATACCCGCGAATATATATCTTTTTTTAAATTCCGTAAAATGCTGGTTCTTAATCCCGAAAATGGTCACGCGATGGTTGTTGTAATAGGGGACGCCGGACCTGCGGCATGGACAGGTAAAAGTTTGGGTGGAAGCCCCGAAGTTATGAAGTATCTTGAGCGAGTTGATGGCCGCGCGCGCGGTCCTGTGTTATATTTTTTTATAGACGACCCTAAAGATAAAGTGCCATTGGGGCCAATCGCCCCGAAGTAAAACTTCGGGAATTTAAAATTTAAAATTTATAATTTAAAATTAGTGTATGATTAAACATTTTTACAGTTATCACGTAGAGATAGAGTCGTTAATAATAGAAATAGAGTCGCTTGATATAGAAAAACATGAAAAAAAACATCTGATTTCGCTTGCTGAGTCTCATATTCACAACTCTATTATTGGGACTATAATGTCAGAGTTGAAAAAAGAGGATAAAGGAACGTTGCTCTCGTATCTGAACTCACGTGATCATGAAAAAATTTGGAAATTCTTAAACAATAGAATTAAGAATGTTGAGGGAAAAATTCAAGAAACAGCAGCCGCAATTAAGAAGGAGCTTTTTGGCGATGTTCGTAAATTAAAAGTGAAAAAATAAATTATTTTTCCTTTTCAATTCTTTCAGAAATTGTCTTTAGTTTATCGCGAACTGCCCGGTCCATATCTACATTGGCAGACGTGGCAAGCTGTACAAGAGTAAGCAAGACGTCTGCAAATTCCTGATAGATATTTCTCTTGTCAAAATGATCAAGTTTTGCTTTCCTTTGAAGTCTCAGAATCGAGAGTATATCATTGCATAGTTCTCCTACTTCCTCATTTAATTTAACGGTAAGAGTAAGAATTTCTTTCTCTCTAGGCGTTGAGAGTGTATAGTCTACTTTGGTCTTTAATTTTTTTACCCTGTTCTCAATCTCTTTTATATCCACAAAAATATTATAGCATACGCTTTTTATTGTAGATATTGCTATTTGTTGCATTATAATAATAATATGACTAAGCCAAAACAGGAGGCCATCGAAGGCGAATTGATAGAGACACAATGGGACATTAAGAGAATTATAATTGGAACCGTAATTATCATTACCTTATTAATCCTCGCAAGTTATTTGTTTTCAAGTGGAGTTAAGGATGTGCAAGATACGCAAACTCTAGGTGTAATTTCTAGCGACGCGAGCGAAAGAGAGCCAGCCCCCCTTCCTAAAAAAGAAGACATAGAAACTATAATACGCGGTGCTCAAGAAACATTATCTACGATTACATCTGATAATCTAACTTCATCACAGGCAGCAATTCAAAGATTAATAACGGATTTTCAGAAACTCAAGGAAGATAAAGGGCCGGCAGGTATTCTGTGTGAATTGGTTTGTAAAGACAAATAGCTTATTCTGAAATTTGTTAGAATTATAGAACGTGAGATTATCTTTAAAACATAAGAATCTAATCCTTCTTTTTCTGGGATTAGCCGGCGGAGTCTTTCTTTATTACTACAAGCCTTTCCATGATTTTTTGACAAATTTAGGCGGATATGGATATATAAGCGCATTTATTGCCGGACTCCTATATGATTCCACTGTAACTGTTGTGACAGGGGTGGGTATGTTGCTGATATTAGGAGAAGTTTTGCCGAGATGGCAAGTCGCGCTCATTGGAGGAGTTGGAGCCGTAATAGGAGATTTCATTGTATATAAGTTTGTCAAAAATAACGTAATGGAGGAGCTCGCGCCGGTGTTTGAAACTGTTGAGGACGGCATCGGGAGAAAAAGGATTAGAGCTATCGAGCATCTTTTGCACACCAAGTATTTTCACTGGACGCTGCCTCTTATAGGAGCCATATTAATTGGTTCCCCTTTTCCAAATGAACTTGCTTGGGGAATTATGGGAATTACAAAAATGAAAAATTACCAGGTGATTCTCCTATCATTTGTAGTCAACTTTACCGGGATTACGTTACTATTGTCTGCCTCAACTGCCCTTAAATCATAACCCTTAATTTGATACAATCGAGGTCTATGGAAGATTTACTAAATAGAGCTAAAACCTTACTTAGCAGGATTAATGTTGCGGAAAAGAAAATTCGAGCCCGTGAAATAGAGGCTGAGTCAACAGATCCTGATTTTTGGAAAGATACACAAAGGGCAACTTTCAAAATGAAAGAAATGGCTGCCCTTCAAAAAGAAGTTGAAGATGCAGAAAAACTTTCGCAATATATTGAATCGAATAATACAACAGGTCTAAGCTCGCTTCTTTCTAAAATGGAAGTCTATTTATACCTTGCCGGCCCGTATGACAAGAGTAATGCAATCCTTTCAATTCACGCCGGACAAGGAGGAGCCGATGCTATGGATTGGGCGGAAATGTTATCCCGAATGTACGCCCGGTACTTTGAAAGAAAAGATTTTAAATATGAAGTTTTAGATGAAACAGTTGGAGAAGAAGCAGGGATAAAAAGCGTTTCGATTGCAGCCGAGGGAGAGTTCGCATATGGATACTTAAAAGGCGAGCAGGGTGTTCATCGCTTGGTTCGTTTGTCGCCTTTTAACGCGAACAAACTCCGTCATACATCATTTGCTTTAGTTGAAGTTTTGCCGCAAGTAGAGACTGCGGAATTTGAGGTAAGAGACGATGATTTGGAGTGGGATTTCTACCGTGCCTCATCCCACGGAGGACAGAATGTCCAGAAGGTATCAAGCGCCGTCCGCCTCAAGCATAAGCCGACAGGAATAGTTGTAACTTGCCAGACAGAAAGACAACAGGCACAGAATCGTGAAAATGCGTTAAAACTTTTAAAGGCAAAATTATGGGTGCTCGAACAAGAAAAGCGATCCAAAGAGGAAAAAGAGCTAAAAGGGATATACCGCGCACCGTCTTGGGGCAACCAGATTCGCTCATACGTTCTCCATCCATATCAAATGGTTAAGGATCTCCGTACCAAAGTCGAAACCAGCAATACTCAAGGAGTATTAGATGGCGATATTGATATTTTCATCGACGCCGAACTGAAAACAGTTTAAATTTCGAATATGAATAAGGTAGGAGTTGGAGTAGGAGTGATCATTCAGAAAGACGGAAAAGTTCTTTTAGGAAAAAGACTAGGCGATCACGGGAAAGGGACCTGGTGTCCTCCTGGTGGGCATTTAGAGTATCGTGAAACTTTCGAGGGAAGTGCTAGGAGAGAAGTACAAGAAGAAGCTAGGATTTCGATCAAAAATATCAGATTCGGTGCTGTCACAAATGATGTATTTCTTGAAATTGGTTCGAATGGGATAAATTACCAAAACCCCTCTTCCTGTCAATGCAAAACCTCCTCAAAAAAAACTTCCACCCATTCAACACAGAACCTATTATAAGTATGAGTACTCAGTGGGTAGATATTGACAATTATATGCGAATCTTATTAAGATAATACTGGTCATCTGAATGACCGATATATTATTATATGATGCAGATATCACAAAAGTACTTACCTAAAAAGTTAGAAATTAAGCTGTTCGAGATATTTTTTGATTCTCTGGCTGGTCTATCAAACCGTTCTGATATTGAAAAATTTCTGCTTAGTCTCATTAGTCCATTTGAAAAAACAATGCTTGCGAAGAGATTAGGAATTGCTATTCTTTTAACGAGGGGATACAACCAAGAGGAGATAAGGAAAATCCTAAAAGTTTCTCAGGAAACTGTTTCGCGCGTTAATATGGTTCTTAACTATAGGGGAGATGGATATAAAATGGTAATTAAAAAGACATTACAAAAAGAACAATTCGAAGAATTGTTTGGTGAACTTATCAAAGAAACTCTTTCTGTGTTTTCGTATTCATCGTACAGAAAAGTGCCAGGAATAGAAGCTCCTAAGCCTTCCAAAAAAACTCCGCTTGGATAGTTGTAAAACTGTCTAAAATGTGGTTTACTTAGTGGGTGGAGAAAGATAATATAATCCATGATTTTGATAGTGGGAGTAATTCGAGCAAAGCTTCAAATTTTAAAGCCTCTGCTCTTTCATTTAAGTCTCCTCTTGCGCTGTTCTTAATTCTCGCTGTTTTGGGGGTGGCCACAGGATATGTAGTTGCCGTAACAACGGGATCATCCATTATTCCACTAGGTTCTGACACGAAACAATCAGTAAATACTGCAAAGGGTCAAATCTTTGGATCCAAAGAAAAAAAAATATTCAAGGATAATGCGGAAGGAACTTTGAAGGTAGGCGGAATAGATGGGGAAGGGGCGTATCATTTAGAGCGCTCGGGGGGAGAATCGCAAAATGTTTATCTTACGTCATCTATTTTGGATCTATCTGTTTTTGTAGGAAAAAAAGTAAAGGTTTGGGGAGAAACTTTTGCCGCTGAAAAAGCGGGTTGGCTAATGGACGTTGGGAGACTTCAGGTATTATAGTTTGAATATTGGAATAGGTGGTTGTTGTTTTAACTATTTTTTCTCATGATTCGATTCAACGATGTTACAAAAAAATTTGGTGCGGGAGATCCTGCTCTTGAAAAAATAAACTTTTTAATTAATAGAGGTGCCTTTGTTTATTTGACTGGACCAACCGGATCAGGCAAAACCACTATTTTTAGACTTATAATTCGCGATTTATTTCCAACCGAAGGTTTAATTACATTGGGTGAGTGGAATATAGGTTCACTTCCAAAGTCAAAAATCCCAAAGCTTAGACGGAAGGTTGGATTTGTTTTTCAAGACCTAAAGCTTCTTTTTGACAGAACTGTAGTTGAGAATATAATGCTTCCGCTTGAACTTTCTGGAATGAATGAGAGCGAAGCAAGAAGAAGATCACAGGAGACACTTATGGAAGTGGGGCTTGAGGGAAAACAAGACATGTTCCCACTACAGCTTTCTGGCGGAGAAAAACAAAGAGTCGCAATTGCTCGTGCGCTTGTGTTTGAGCCTGAGGTTATTCTTGCTGATGAGCCAACAGGAAATTTAGATACCGGGACATCTTTTCAAATCCTTGATCTTTTAAAAAGCATCAATAAGCGGGGCACAACCATTTTCATTGCTACTCATGATGAAAAACTTCTTGATAAGTCCTACAGATTAATAGTTCTTGAGCGAGGGAAGATTGTCCAAGATAAGAAGGTTGTGACAGGCGAAGAAAGTAAAAATCAAAAGAAAGAAACGCATAGTAAAAAATCTGAAGAAGATACAACCGACGAAAATATTAAAACGGAAAAAGAAGACCTGCCTGCCGGCAGGCAGGGTACAATAAAACTTGAAACCTTGGAAGTGTTGGATAGCGCTTTAAACGATCAGGAGGATAAAGATGCATCTTAGTACTGTTGCGAAATACATAAGAAGGTCTCCTTATCAGGCAGCCTCAGCTGTGCTAATTATGAGTTTGACTTTTTTTGCCATTACAATATTTGCAATATTGACAATTCTTTCCATAAGATTTATTGCTTATTTTGAATCAAGACCTCAACTTACCGTATTTTTTAAAGATGAGGCGAAACGAGTGGAAATTGCAGGTCTTGAAGAAAAACTTAAAGCAACTGGAAAAACATCAAGTGTTTCTTATGTCTCAAAAGAAGAAGCTCTCAAAATTTATAGGAAGCAAAACGAAAACGATCCAATTCTTTTAGATTTGGTGACGGCGGATATCCTACCAGCCTCCATAGAAGTTCAGGCGCTGCGTGCTGAGGATCTGTCCGAACTCGCCGATATAGTAAAGGGCTCAGAACTCGTTGAGGAAGTGGTATTTCAAAAGGACATAGTAGATACCCTTATTTCATGGACAAATGCTTTTAGGCAGATTGGCCTAGCTGTAATTACGATACTTGTAGTTGTTTCTTTGCTAGTTATCGTTACCATCATTGGAATAAAGATTACTGTTAGGCGGGAAGAAATAGAGATAATGAAACTAATAGGTGCATCAAATTGGTTTATAAGAGCACCTTTTTTATTGGAGGGCGCCTTTTATGGCTTGGTAGGATCCGTTATTGGAGGAGGTTTTGCGATAGGTCTATTTTATTACTTTTCGCCAACACTTGAGTCATTTTTGAGAGGTGTGGAAATTTTCCCGTTGTCTATTTTTATAATCCTCGAATTGTTTGCGATCGAAGTAATAATTGCCTGTGTCTTAGGTGTATCCGCAAGTTATCTGGCAGTACTTCGATATCTAAAATAATGCGATTTTTTAAGAACATTTATACTGTTCTTCTCTTTACTTTTTTTCTCCTCGCTCTAGTTGCGAGTGTTGATGTATTAGCTCAAACAGAAACTCCAACGCCAACCCCCACGCCAACCACCCCTGAGTCAAGTTCATCAAGTAATGTATGTATAAGCGTACCTGAATGCGCAGAACAAAAGCTTGACTGTTCAAAATGCATAGAGCACCTCACCAATAAAAAAAATGAGGCTTCAGGAAAAGCAAAAACTTTATCATCGGAAGTTGCAGTAATGAACAATCAGATTAAATTAACAGAGTCGAGGATCATGGCATCTGAGCAGAAGATAAAAGAACTCCAAGTTGATATTGAGATTGCAGAAGATAAAATTTTAGATCTTGAGACTGATATAGATCGTATCACTAGGCTCTTAGTTGAGCGCATAGCGGCCGTATATCAGGTGGGTAACGTTGAACCTTGGGAATTATTTTTGACAGCAGACAATATTAATGACGTCTTTAATAGACTCAAATATTTAAGGCTGGTACAGATATATGATAAGAAAAAAATTTACGCGTCCCAACAGGCAAAGACGGACTACAATAATCAAAAAGAGATTTTTGAGAATAAGGAAGATGAAGCTCAAGCGTTAAGCAAGAAACTTGATGATTACAACGCACAGCTTGAATCAGAAAAAGTCGGTAAGCAGGCACTTTTGACTGTTACGCGCAATGATGAATCGAGATACCAAAGGCTTCTTGCTGAAGCAAGAGCAGAGCGAGCAATTGTTCTAGGTGGAGGAACTGAAGTATTCTTGAGAAATGTAAATGCTGGAGATTCAATTGGTTCTGTAATAAATTCCGCATCGGGATGCTCAACGGGACGACATTTGCACTTCAGCGTTTATCAAGGGACAACAGCGCGCGATCCAAGCGACTATCTTTCGTCAAAAAGCTTTGAATATTCTTATTCTGATGGACAATATGGGTACTATGGAACAATAAATCCTCACGGAAGTTATCCATGGCCGCTCGATGATCCTATAAGAATCAATCAAGGGTACGGGTCACATGGTTTTGCGCAACAATTTTATCCGAGCGGTTTCCATGACGGAATAGACATGGATGGAGGATTAGGCGTGAAAGTGGTGAGATCAGGTAAGCTTTATGAAGGAAGCTATAGTTGCAGTAACGGACCGTTGACGTATGCAAAAGTTGAACACGAGGACGGATTAATTACATGGTATCTCCACATATACCCCAATTAAATTGAATTAGACTAAATCTTTCTGTTAGACTGAAAACGGCATGAAGTTATTGTTTGGATTTTCGCTATTATTGTTCGCTTTTTTGCTGTTTCCAAATAAAATCTTCGCAGCAGATGTTTTTATTAATGAAGTTTTTTCAAATCCAGTTGATGAAAATGATGAATTCATTGAGCTTTTCAACAATACAGATAACGAAATTAGTATTTCGGGATGGATAATCTCGGATAAAGTAAAAAGCTATATTATCTCCGGAGACATTGTAGCAAAAGGATACTTTTCAATTAATAAAACAGCAAGCACTTTGCAATTAAATAACTCAGATGAGGAAATAACCCTTAAGGATTCATCAAACAATCTAATCGATTCGTTTTCTTATGCTGATACGGTTGAGGGTAAATCATGGTCGAGGATTCCTGATGGGATCGGTTCGTTTGTTAACAATACGAATCCCACTGAAGATGCTCCAAATTCAGCTCCACCACCTACGTCGACACCGACACCGACTGATGAACCCACGACGACAAAAACCCCAACATCCACCAAAACCCCTACGTCTACTAAAACCCCTACTCCAACAAAGACTCCGACCAAATTTCCAACTGCGATCTCTACTTCTAAACCGTCTGCAACAAGTAAGCCATCGCCAACAGCTTTAGAAGATGAAGGCAAAAAAGACAAGGGTGAGAATCCAACTCAAAAACCTGAAAGTGAAGTATTAGGAGCGAACACAAGCAAATCGCCATTTCTGTTTATTGCACTTGGTTTAATATTCATGGCAGCTTGTGGTATATTTGCATATCTTAAGTTTGGAGAAAAAATATTTTTATGGAAGAGAAAGAATTTATAACCCGCTCGGCAAGAGAAACTGAGGATTTAGGGCAGAAGCTTGCATACAACTTTAAACCTGGCAATATTACTGTTCTGACGGGACCACTCGGTGCAGGAAAAACAACTTTTGTTCAGGGAGTAGCAAAAGCATTTAAAATTAAGAGCCGAATAATTTCTCCCACTTTTGTTTTGCTTAGAAAACATAAGGGCAAATTAGACAAACACAAAATAAACCTCTATCACATAGATCTTTATCGATTGGGAGGTTCGGAAATTAACAATATCGGTCTAAAGGATGTTTTTGAAGATTCGAATGGGATTTTTTTCATTGAATGGGGAGAAAAACATGAGAAGCTAAAAGCTTCTTGGGAAATAAATTTTGAAATCATGGGGAAAGACAAAAAGAAAATAACCTTAAAAAGTAATGAATAAGAGTTTTGATAAGGCTGTCCGAATTCTCAAAAATGGGGGGATTGTGATTTTTCCAACGGATACGGCATTTGGGATAGGATGCAGGATAGATAATGCTAAGGCGGTTAGAAAGCTATTCAAACTACGAAAAAGACCTAGTGGCAAAGCTGTTCCTGTCCTTGTCTCATCGATCAAGATGGTTGAGAAGTATGTAGAAAAAATCGACCCCGACGTTCGAAGTCTCATGCAGAAGTACTGGCCCGGAGGATTGACTATAGTCTTGAAATGTAAAAAAGGAAAAATCTCAAATTTGGTTCGTGGAGGAGGAGACACTATTGGAGTACGAATTCCTGCGCATCAAACTGTCCGCGAACTTATAAAAAAAATTGGAGTGCCTATTCTTGGGCCTTCTGCAAATTTTGCGGAAGGGAAAACGCCGTTTTTGATGTCTGATTTGGATTCAGGGCTAGTTAGAAAAGTTGACTTTGTGCTGCATGGACGTTGTAAAATTAAAGAATCCTCAACTGTTTTGGATGTAGTCAAAAAGCCATGGAGAGTAATTCGAGAAGGCGCCGTTCGGTTAGAATCATGAATAAATTGCATATTGATACTAGAGACAACAGTCGAATTATTGTTCGTTTAGATAAAAATGGCGAGATATTCGAGGAAAAATCGGTTGCAAGTAAAAAAAGAGCACAAATAACGCTTCCTTTGATTGGGAAACTTTTAAAAAAGGCAAGACTTACAGTTTCCGATATTGATGAAATTAACGTAGAAAAAGGTCCGGGGGCCTTTACAGGCCTCCGTGTAGGGATTTCGATTGCAAACGCCCTTTCGTTTTCAGGATTAATAAAAGTGAACAGTAAGGAGTTTGGAGAGATAGAAACACCACGATATTAATTCGGTTAAATTTCTAATTGACCTAATTAACCTAATTGATCTAATTAAGGACCAATCATTCAATGTTTTAATTGGGCATTGGATTTAAAACATTAATTAGAAATTAGAAAACTTAGAAATTAGAAATTGCTATAATGATTATATGTTGAGTTTTCTAAAAAACCTATTTATTCCTCACGAGAAGAATAACCATCGCGCCAAAATTCTCCACAATACGAGCATCTTCATAATCCTTATCTTAATTATCTTTTCTTCTTTGTTTACCTATCTTGTAAAAACTGCAAGACCCGATATATTAGGGATATCTTATTCAATTTCTGAGAGCGAACTGCTTGTCTTAGTGAATCAAAAGAGACAGGAGAATGGTCTTCCTTCGCTTGAATTGAATTCTGCATTATCAGATGCGGCACGTAGAAAAGCAGCTGATATGTTGGAAAAAAACTATTGGGCACATTTTCCACCCGATGGTTCAACTTCTCCATGGGGATTTATCAGAGCAGCCGGATATAATTATCTTTATGCCGGAGAGAATCTCGCGAAGGGATATACGGAGTCATCTTCTACTGTTAATGCATGGATGGATTCCCAAACCCACAGAGATAATATATTATCAGGAAAGTACAAAGACGTAGGATTTGCTATTCTCCCAGGAACCTTGCAAGGCGAGGAGACTGTGTTGATTGTTGAAATGTTTGGTTCACAACCAACACCCGCTCTTGCTGCCGCTCCTGCGCCAGTGCAGACTGTTTCCATACAAGAAGAAGAGAGTCCGCAAGTTGCCGTTGTGCAGCAAACCGTTGAAAGTGAAAAACAAATACCTAAAATAGAATCTAAAAACGAATCTGAAAATGAGTTAAAAACAGAAAAAAACAAAGTTGTTATAAGTCCTAAAATTGATGTGGGTTTGACAACGAGAGCAATATCAACCGTAGGATTATCATTCTTTGCCTTTGCTTTTATGATGGATCTTGTGATTATTGAAAGAAAAAAGATTCCTCGGATTGTGGGACATAATATAGATCATATAATGTTAATACTCGCCTTTTTGTTATTCTTGGTTTTGCAAAGAGGAGGAGTAATAATATAATGTTAGCAAAAATTCCACATCAATTTTATTATATCCTTGAACTTCTTGTGTTAACTTTAGGATTCTTTTTAATAATCATTGTATCTTTTAATTTATATCTTCAAACCATAAGTCTTATATCTGTATTAATTATTTATTCACTTTTGGGATTACTTCATCATGTCCTCCACCATACATTAAGAAGAAAAATTGTGGTAGAATACATCTTGGTAAGCGCAGTAATTTTTACTGCCTTTATTTTTTTAAACATAGGTAAAATATGAAAGGAGTAATTCTTGCAGGGGGACTTGCAACAAGGCTCAGGCCGTTAACTTTAGTTACCAACAAACATCTTCTTCCGGTTTATAACAAGCCCATGATTTATTATCCGCTTGAAGCGATGACCCGTGCGGGGATAAAGGACGTACTTCTTACAAGTTCGATTGATCATTCAGGAGATTTTGAAATGCTTCTTAAAACAGGTTCGGAATTTGGTGTCAGGCTATTTTTTACAGTTCAGGAAAACCCGAAAGGCGGAATTGCCGAGGCCATAATGCTTGCCGAAGAATTTGCCGAAGGTGGGAAAATTATCGTAGTTCTTGGCGATAATATATTTAATTTTGATCTTGGAGTATCACGGGAAAAATTTGAAAAACAAGATATAGGAATGATGGTATTTGGGGTTAGAATGCCGACAGAATCTAAACAGTATGGAGTAATTGAGATGGATAATAATGGTAAAGTTTTATCAATCGAGGAGAAGCCGGAGAATCCTAAATCTGATATCGCGCAGACCGGAATATACATGTATGACGAGACCGTATTCGGTAAAATAAAAAATCTTTCCCCATCAGAGAGGGGAGAACTTGAAGTTACAGACTTAAACAATATTTATGTCAAAGAGGGCAATGCCACGTGTGAATTAATTGACTGGTGGATAGATGCAGGAACTTCTCATGACGAACTACTTCGCGCAAACAACCTGGTTTATGAAAAAGTAAAGGCAGGCGAACTATGATATCTTGCGAATTCGAAAATGGCAATAAGGCTTCGCTTCGTCACGCAACGGTTAAAGCTCTTACTGTTAATGGAAAAAATCAAGTCCTCCTGGAAAAAAGAGCACAGCATTTAACAAGGGGAGGAAAATACGATCTTCCGGGAGGATTTATGGATCGAGATGAGACCTCAGAAGAATGTGCCCTCCGAGAATTATTCGAGGAGACAGGAATTCGCGGAGAAATCCAATTTCTTTTCAGGATTAATGATAACCCAAATAGACCTCAGGAAGACAGGCAAAATGTGGATTTTATTTATATTGTTAAAGAGATTAGCGGAGAATTAAAAACAGATCATGAAAGTACTGATGTGGGGTGGTATTCGGAGGAAGACATTCCGAGCGAAGATGATTTTGCCTTTGACCACCGTGATTCGATTCTCAAATACTTTCAGTATTTGAAAGAACCCTTCAAATTACCTATAATTGGATAAATGAAACTTCTAGTTACTGGTGGGGCGGGGTTTATTGGTTCAAATTTTATCCTATATTGGATAAAAAACCATTCGGCAGATCAAATAATAAACCTCGATAAATTAACCTACGCTGGAAATCTCGAAAATTTAAAGGAAGTAGAACATAACCCAAATTATAAATTTGTAAAAGGCGATATTGCGAATGCGCACGATGTTGAATCAGTAATGCCGGGAATTGATATTGTGGTTCATTTTGCCGCAGAAAGTCATGTTGATCGCTCAATTAATGACCCGGCGCCTTTTATTATAACAAACGTTGTCGGAACGCAGATTTTACTGGATGCTGCACTCGCGAGTAATATAAAAAGATTCCATCATGTCAGTACGGACGAAGTTTTTGGATCACTAGAATTGAACGATAAGAACAAATTTAATGAACGAACAAATTATAACCCCAGAAGTCCATATGCGGCAAGCAAAGCCGGCTCAGATCATTTAGTTCGCGCATATCATTATACGTACGGTTTGCCGATTACAATTACCAATTGTTCGAATAACTTTGGGCCTTGTCAATTCCCTGAAAAAATTATATCTCTTGCAATTACAAATTTACTTGAACATAAAAAGATCCCAGTATACGGAGATGGTCTGAATGTTCGCGATTGGCTTTACGTAGAAGATCACATACGGGCAATCGAGGCCGTATTAGATCGAGGTAAGATCGGGCAGACTTATCTTGTTGGCGGGTTGACAGATGATATTCCCAATATTGAAATTGCTCGGAAAATAGCTAGTATCTTGGGAAAAAGTGAGGACGATATTGAATTTGTCGAGGATCGTCCCGGACATGATAGACGTTATGCTGTTGATTGGTCAAAAATCAAGAACGAATTGGGGTGGCAGCCGCTACACGATTTTGATACATGGCTTGGAAAGACTGTTGAGTGGTATAAACAGAACGAGGATTGGTGGAAGCGAGTTAAATATAGGGAACCTTCATGATAAAAATATTAGGAACCGGACTGTCAGGTCTTGTTGGATCAAGAGTTACGGAGTTATTATCAGATGACTTTGAATTCGAATCTTCAGATGTTGATATAAGAAACAAAGCCGAGATTAGTAAGACTATCAAGAACTCTGTGGCTTCTTTAGTCCTTCATTTTGCGGCAAAAACAGACGTAGATTCCTGCGAGAATGATAAAGCATCAGGGAAGAATGGGGATGCATGGATCATCAATGTTGTTGGTACTCAAAATGTAGCCGTGGCATGTGAAGAATCGAATAAAAAAATGATATACGTTTCAACGGATTTTGTATTTGACGGCGAATCTGAGTCTCCCTATAAAGAAGAGGATAAACCCAATCCTATGAATTGGTATGGTAGAACAAAATATGAAGGGGAAATTGTTGTTACCGACCTTTTGCAATCGTGGACAATCGTAAGACTCGCATATCCCTATAGAGTTAGTTTTGATAAACTTGATTTTTCCAGGGCCATTATTATTAAACTAAGCCGCGGCGAGAAGGTTCAGGCCGTCTCTGACCATATTTTCACTCCAACTTTTATTGATGATTTTGCCGCGGCGCTTATTCTCTTAATTAAGAATAACGCACAAGGGATTTATCATGTTGTAGGAAGTCAATTCTTAACGCCGTATGAAGCAGCAACGTTAATTTGCGAAAAACTTGGATTTAACAAGCTACAGGTAACAGGAGTTCTTCGTGGGGAGTATTTTAAGAATAGAGCCATGCGTCCTGCCTCTCTTGCTTTAAGTAATTACAAAATACGAGAACTTGGCGTGAGAATGAGAACCTTTGAAGAGGGTTTGGACGAATTCGCTAGATTTGGTACAATAGGAAATCAGGCATGAAGATAACTTTTATAGGACATGGATACGTAGGGCTTGTTACCGCAGCAGTGTTTGCTGATTTTGGAAATACCGTATATGTTATCGGTCATACAAAAGAGAAGATAGATAATCTAAAAAAGGGAATACTGCCCTTTTTTGAACCCGGCCTTAAGGAATTAGTTAATAAAAATTTAGACGCAGGAAGGCTTATTTTTACTCTCGAATATAGCCTGGGAGTTCCCGACTCGGATATAGTATTCATAGCTGTTGGAACACCACCTACAAAAACAGGCGATGCCGACATTTCAACAGTCCTTAATGTTGCAGAAAAAATAGGGCAAAACCTTGAAGGCTATACTGTGGTTGCAACAAAAAGTACAGTTCCAACTGGCACTAACAAAAAGGTTCAGAGAATCCTTGAGGAGATAAAGTCAGATGGTGCTGAAGTTGACTATGCCTCAGTTCCTGAATTTTTAAGAGAGGGGAGCGCAATTTCTGACACAATGAAGCCGGATAGAATTGTTATAGGTACTGAAAGCGCGCGGGCACAAAAATTGCTCATCGAGATTCACAAACCAATTGATGCGCCGCTTATCTTAACAAACTTTGAAACGGCAGAACTTATTAAATATGCCGCAAATTCGTTTTTAGCGCTTAAAATTTCATACGCCAATGCAATCGCAAAACTTTCGGAAAAACTTGGAGCAGACGCTTTAAAAGTTTTAGAAGGAGTTGGTCAAGATAAGCGAATTGGTAATATGTTTATTGCCCCAGGTCCAGGTTACGGCGGAAGCTGTTTCCCAAAGGATGTTAGGGCGCTTATTACAATTGCAAAAGACAGCGATTACTCATTCTCACTGCTTTCCGAGGTGGAAAATGTAAATGCTCAAGCTAAAAGGGATATTACAAGAAAAGCAAGAAGTATGTTGGGGGATTTGCAAGGGAAAAAGATTGGGATATTAGGTCTTTCCTTTAAGGCAAATACGGATGATATGAGGGACGCCCCTTCAATTGACATTATTAGTCTTCTGCAAAATGATGGGGGTAAAATTATAGCGTTTGATCCTCAGGCGCAAGAAACTTCAAAGGAAGTCTTACGAAACGTTGAATATGCTTCTGACCCATACGATGTCGCAAAAGGTGCAGATTTACTTCTCATACTTACAGAGTGGAATGAATTTAGAGAGCTTGATTTTGAAAAGATTAAAAAACTTATGAAGGCTCCCAACATTGTTGACGGTCGAAACCTTTATGATCCTGAAACAATTCGCGCTTTAGGGTTTAACTACATTGGCGTAGGAAGGTAAATGATGAAGTGTTTTATAACAGGAATTACGGGTTTTGCGGGAAGTTTTTTGGCAGAGCACCTTATTCAAGCCGGAGATTACAAGATTTCGGGAACTTACTTAACGGATGACAGTCTTAAGAATTTATCTTTCGTATCGAATAAAATACAGCTTCATAAGGTTGACCTTCAAAATTACCGAGACCTCGCAGAAATTGTGTTATCCGAAAAACCAGACATTGTATTCCATTTAGCGGCGTTGACGGCTCCAGGGAAAAGCTTTGGGAATCCTTCTGAATTTATTACCAATAATATTTCTATACAGGTTAATATTCTTGAGGCGATCCGCGCTGCAAAAATTTCTCCCCGAACCCTAATTGTTTCATCTGCTGAAGTTTATGGGAATGTTAGCGCGTCTAATTTACCTATTGACGAGGAAACGCCACTGCGACCTGTTAATCCATATGCTGTGTCAAAACTTACGCAGGATTTTTTAGGCCTTCAATATTTCCTTACCTATAAACTTCCAATTGTGCGAGTCCGTCCGTTTAATCATATAGGACCGCGACAATCCCCAAGTTTTGTAGTTGCGTCTTTCGCTAAAAGAATTGCTGAGATCGAAAAAGGAAAAAACGACCCCACTTTGAAAGTAGGAAATTTATCATCAAAAAGGGATTTTACTGATGTGCGTGATACTGTTGAGGGATACGCTCAAATCATAGAAAAAGGACAGGAAGGGGAAGTCTACAATATTGGTTCGGGTCGCTCAATTCAAATTGAGGCGCTACTAGATAAGCTTCTGTCGTTTTCAACGAGTAAAATAACAGTAGAAGTGGACCAAACGTTAATTAGACCAGTCGACGTACCGGACCTTGTTTGTGACAATTCAAAGATTAAAAAGCAAACTGGCTGGGAACCTAAAATTCCAATTGAACAAACCCTCCGTGAAACCCTCGATTACTGGCGATCGCAAGTTTAGTTTTCTTGACAATAAGCTGGACTCGCAGTATTATATTTATGATATGCCAGATGTAATTCAAACCAACTCAAAGATTTTAGGAGGTATGCCAGTATTTAGAGGCACTCGTATTCCTATCGAACGTATAATCTTTTTGTTCCTTCGTGGTTATAAAATTAAAGATTTCAAAGACGACTATCCGTACCTCAAAATCACAAAAAAGGATATAGCTGATATATTTTCCTACTACCAAAAACTTGCATCCCCCAAAAAATATCAAAACTCGTAAGTTTAGATTTCTTTTAGACTCAGCATTTGCTAACCCAGGCAAGTTTCCTAAGCTAAATAAAAAAGCAAAACTAGTACACTCTGTAATTAACTTGGGTTTACCGCCCACAGCGGAAGATAAAGATATTTACCAAAAAGCTATAGAAAAAAACTGTATCGTGTTAACAATCAATTTTGATGACTTCAGGAAACTTGTTAAATCAAATACAGCAGGAGTGATTGGAATTCCATCGCAGCAAACCAATGATGAAATAGATGAATTAGTTACGGAATTTATCGCGGGCAAGGACCCCAACGATTTCCTCGGGAAAGCCACAAAAATCTAGACCACATTTACTTAATTACTTCAACTCTTTTAGTACCTCGTCAATTGTGTTTCTGCGAACAACCGTTGGATGAAAATAGAAAAAATTGTTCCCCATATACTGTCCAACAACATAAATTTTAGGCTTCCCTAATTTAATCTGGGATAATATCGCAGCCCCCAATTCTCCAGCGCTCCCAGAACCTGGGGACTCACTAGTTAGAAGAATAAAAATATCGCAATCAATTACCCCGTCCATATCCTCGATAGAATAGTCTCTTGCTACTTTAGAGTTTTTGTCATAAGGTTTTATGTTTTTATGCCAAGTCCAGTCCACAGATATTTCGTGACCGGATTTTTTGAGGAGGGCATAAATTCTCTTAACTTCGTCTCTTTCGGACATCCTTCCTGCGACGTAGATTTTCATCCTAAAGTTATTTGAACCTCTTGAGGTCGGCGTCGACCATGAGTTTCATTAATTCCTCAAATGAGGTTTTGGGTTTCCATCCTAATTCCTTTTCTGCAAGCGAATAATCTCCTTTAAGATCCTTTATCTCTGTTGGCCGGTGTAGTTTTACATTACTGATAACATGGTCTTGCCAGTTAAGCCCTACATGTTCAAAAGCAATCCGGCAAGCATCCTCAACAGAATAAGAGGTATTTGTGCCAATAACATAATCCTTCGGCTCTTTGTTTTGGAGCATCAGCCACATAGCCTCAACATATTCCTTGGCATTACCCCAGTCTCGTCTAGCGTCAAGATTACCCAAGTGCAACTTGCCCTTGGAGTCAATCAAGGGTTCTCCGAGTTCATTCAGCGGCATATTCCTGACTTTATTTTTGATACACGCAACGCCTGCTGAGATTTTACGTGTTACAAAATGGAGGCTCCGGCGTGGGGATTCATGGTTAAATAAAATTCCGCCGCACGCAAACATACCATACGATTCCCTGAAACATCGGGTCATCATATGAGCATAAGCCTTTGCAATACCATAAGGATTATTTGCATCAAAAAGGCTTTGCTCATTAGCCGACTCTGCCTCAATGTTGCCGAATATCTCACGCGATGTTGCCTGGTAGAATTTAGCGCCGGGAGCAAAGTCTCGGACAGCAACGAGTGTTCGTACAGGACCAAGAGCCGTAACCTCTCCGGTATAGAATGGTTGATCCCATGAATCGCTAGGAACAGATTGGGCCGCAATATTGTAGACTTCGTTAGGAGCGCTTTTGCGGACTGCTACGCTCAAGCTTTCGCTATCAATTAAATCAGCTGCAACAATTTTAATCTTTCCGTAAAGATGCTGAATATTCTCCTGGAAAAAATTTGTAGTGTGACGGACAGTGCCGACTACGTCATATCCTTTTTCAAGAAGAAGCTCTGCCAAATATGACCCGTCTTGGGAGGAAACTCCTATTATTAAAGCCTTTTTGGACATGACTTCTTGATTTTACATAAAGACGTTCACTTTCACAATAGGATTTTTGATAGAATGGATTAATGTCATCTTATGTTATTACAGGAGGAGCAGGTTTTATTGGGTCGCATCTTTGCAAGCGCCTTCTTGCCGAAGGAAAAAAGATAATTTGTATTGATAATTTAATTACAAGTTCCAAAGACAATATTGCTGACATACTCACTAACAGGAACTTTGTTTTTATAAATCATGATGTAATTTCTGCTCTCCCTAAAATAGATGGTGAAATTAGCGGCATTTTCCACCTTGCTTCTCCGGCTTCTCCAAACGCAAAGAGCCCAAGAAGCTACATCAATCATCCCATAGAGACACTTATGGTGAACTCTCTTGGTACAAAAAGGCTTCTGGATCTTTCTCGCGAGAAGAATTCTATATTTGTTTATACCTCGTCATCTGAGATTTATGGAGACCCACAGATATCTCCTCAGACAGAAGATTATTTTGGCAATGTAAATCCAAACGGGATGAGATCTGTATACGATGAGGGGAAAAGATTTGGAGAGTCTTTATGTCTTACCTACTCAAGATCGTACAAGTTAGATGTTCGAGTAATAAGAGTATTCAATACGTATGGTCCCCGCATGCTAAAAGACGACGGTAGGGTTGTTTCAAATTTCATAAACCAAGCTCTGGAAAATAATCCCATTACGGTTTACGGAGATGGGAGCCAAACTAGAAGCTTTTGTTTTATTGATGATTTAGTTGAGGGGCTTATTCTTTCTATGAATGTGCCTCAGGCCGCGGGCAACGTTATCAATCTTGGCAATCCTGATGAATATAAAATAATTGATTTGGCAAAAAAAATAAAAGATTTGGTAAATTCGAAATCAGAAATTATTCATGAAACTTTACCTACTGATGATCCCCATCAAAGAAAACCGGACATCAGCCGAGCTGAAAGTATTTTGGGATTTGCGTCAAAAGTGACACTTGTTGAAGGACTTAAAAAAACGATAGAATATTTTAAGGGACTATGAAGGTTGTTGTTATTATACCCACCTATAATGAAAAAGGAAACATCGAGAGAATTGTTCCTATTACTGAGGAGGTATTTAAAAAAATAAAGAATCACGATATGGCCATTCTTGTTGCGGATGATAACTCTCCCGATGGAACCGCAGAGGCAGTTACGGAGCTCGCTAAAAAGTACAAAAACATTGATCTTTCTTCCGGCCCGCGGTATGGTTTGGGCGCGGCTTACGTAAGGGGAATGACCTACGCAATAGAAGAAATGGAAGCAGATATTGTTTTTGAAATGGACGCAGACTTGCAACACGATCCTGAAAAAATTCCTGAGTTTCTTGCAAAAATGGAAGAAGGTTATGATATGGTCATAGGAACAAGATACAGCGAAGGAGGATCTATTCCGGCTCCATGGCCAATACATCGCAAAATATTTTCCGTTTTTGGAAATTTGCTTATCAGAATAATCATGATGAGATTCTGGCTCCATGACTGGACGGGTGGATTCCGGGCGCTTAAAAAAGAGGTGTTTTTGAAAGAAAAAGACGAACTAACCGAATTTAAAGGATATACTTTTCAAGTTTCCTTCCTACACAAGGCAATTCGTGACGGTTTTAAGATAGGGGAAGTACCATTTCATTTTGGCGAAAGAAACATTGGGGATTCAAAGATTGCCCCCATGTCATACATAGCAAACCTTTTGAAATATGTAATTTTTGCAAGGATTATGGAACTCAAGCGTATTATAAAGTTTTTAATTGTTGGAGGGACAGGATTTATAGTTCAAATTTTAACACAGGAACTTTTTGCAAGGGTTATTTTTTCATCTCTTACAGCAGAATCTATTCGTGACGGATTCTCTGCGGGATTCGGCGCAGAATCGGCTATAATCTCAAACTTTATGTTCAATAATTTTTGGACTTTCAAAGATACAAAAAAGATAAAGCAAAATTCAACATTCTTAGTGAGACTTATCAAATTTAACTTAGCCTCATTTATGTCTATTGCCATTCAATCTTTATCTGTTTACGTTTTTGTCAATCTCTTAGGTGGTGACCTGCATGTATTTGACTTTACAATAAAAACGAGGATTGCCGTTCTTATTCCAACAATAGTATTTTTTGTTATTCCGTTGAATTATATTATTTATAACAAGATTATTTGGAAGACTCAGTATCTAAAAAATGAATCGGCTGATAAATAAAAAAAATCTTCCTGCCTTTTTAATAATCTTGGTTGCAGCCTTCCTAAGGCTCTATAGAATTGGTGATTACTTAAATTTTTTGGGAGATGAAGGTAGGGACGTTATGGTGGTTAGACATATCCTGCAAGGCGATTTAACTTTTCTTGGACCGCGTTCCTCAGCAGGAGATTTTTACCTTGGTCCTATTTATTATTATCTCATGGCCCCATTTTTATGGTTGTCTAATTTTCACCCAGTTGGCCCCGCAATAATGGTTGCGCTTTTCAGCATAGCAACCGTATATTTAATCTATCGAATAGGCGGCAAGTTTTTTGATAAAAATACAGGCTTGATAGCGGCTCTTCTATATTCTATATCGCCCCTAGTAATCATACATTCACGATCTTCATGGAACCCCAATGTGATGCCGTTTTTCTCAATCGCGGCACTTTATTCAATTTACAAAGGACTTGCGAGAAAAAACTTTTACCTCTTAGCTCTCTCGGGCGTTTTACTTGGAATTGCATTACAGCTTCATTATCTCGCACTTTTTTTAGGCGGAATTATTTTCTTTTACATTCTATTAGTTGAGATCCTAAGTCCTGAAAGAAATAGGTTGGTTAGTCTCTGCAAAAAATACCTGGCGGTTTTTGGAGGCTTTCTTTTAGGATTCTCTCCATTTTTGCTTTTTGAAATTAAGCATGGGTTCCCAAACAGTAGAACAATTACCAACTTTATTTTTGCATCAGGAGATGTGAGCGCTGGAGGGAATTTTAGCGAAATTATTAAAGACGTTTTCTTCAGGAGTTTTGGAAGGCTCGTAACAGCATATCCGCAACCTGAAACAGTTTCGATTATTGAACAACTACCAATTGCAATCTGGTACTATTTAACGCTAATTTTGGCCTTTTCTTCAATTGCTTTAATTTTCTTTAAGTTAATGCAAAAAATTAAAGAGAAAACTGAATATCGCGGCCACCTTTTAATTATTTTATGGTTTTGTCTTGGGGTTGTATTTTTTGGGCTATACAAGAAACCAATCTACGACTATCTCTTTGCATTTATGTTTCCTGCTCCATTTTTATTGGCCGGTAACCTGTTGGCCTATATGATCCATAAGAAAAGAATTTTCGCTGGACTTTCGATTATTTGTCTAGTGGCACTGGTTGCTTTAAATCTTATTTATAGTCCTTTACGAAAGTTTCCGAATTATCAGTATGAACAGGTAAAAATGATTTCTGAATTTATACTTGACAAAGCGGGAGATGAGCCATTTAATTTTGCTTTAATAACAGGAGGAAATTCAGATCACGCCTATAGATACATTTTTGAAATTCGTGGAAAAAAACCAGTGATAATACAAATCCCTGAAGTAGACCCTGAAAGAAAAACCATAACAGATCAACTTTTTATAGTCTGCGAAGAGATTCCCTGTAGTCCCGTAGGGCATTCTCTCTGGGAGGTTTCAGGTTTTGGAAGAGGAGAAATCGCGGGTGAATGGCAAGTCTCCGTCCTCAAAGTCTACAAACTCACCCACTACAAAGGAGAATAATATGTTTAAAAAAGGAAATGTTTTTGAAGAACAGAAAGATAGAAACGGATGGATTTACGGCAGTTTTATGTCAGAAGGTTTGGGAAAAGATGATCGAATGGAGATAAAAGTCGCAAGGCTTGAAAGTTCGTTTACCTCTGAACCGCATTATAATAAGACTTCTACCAAGGTAGATATTGTTTGGGAGGGAAAAGCAATGTGGCAGGTAAATGGAGAAGATATCGAAATGAACACGGGAGATTATATAATAATTCCTCCAAAAACAACAGCTTGCATCAAAAAGATTTTAACCGAATACCTTATTGTCCAAACAATCAGAACCCCCTCGATTCCAGACGATAAAGTAATGGTTAAGTCATAAAGAAGCCCACTCGAACCAATTTGGTTGTGCTAGTGGTCTAGTCGATTAGTACACGAAACTTTCGAGGCTGGTCTAATGATCTGAATCATTAGACTAGGCACGAAAATATTTATATTTATGCTGATTCTAATTCGAACGAAGTCATCTTATTGCCATGATCGTAAGTTGCCTTATAGGAGATAATTTTCGCATCTTTTTTAAAAAGATAAGGAAGTATTTCACGGATTTCTGCAAGTAGCGTTGGTAGCTTCGCGATTTCCTTTTGCGTGAGCCAAACTAGTTTGCCGTCATGTTCGTTTTGAACTACTTTACCACCGGCATAATCTGCGAATACGAAATGGAAAAAAAATTCTTGGTTTAAATCTTTTAAAAAAGCTGTTCCGACTGCTTTGATTCTAATGTTTTTTATTTTTAGCCCTGTTTCTTCTAGTACTTCTCTTCGCGCTGCTTCGAATAACCCTTCATTAAATTCAATATGTCCTCCCGGAGCCATCCAAACATCCGGCATTATTCTCTTGTGCTTACCCCGGTGAAGCATTAAATACTTGCTTCCTTTTTTAACGAAACACTCGAGCGTTACTGCAATATTTCTTTTGCTCATCGATATATTTTAGCACAGAGATTCTTAGTTGCATTTAGAAAGACATCTATAGAGGCAAAAACCCGATAAGAGTAGGCTGTTTTCAAGCGATACCGATAATCGGGTTTTT
>CAYHUY010000010.1:0-31171 GCA_964360265.1 uncultured Gammaproteobacteria bacterium
AGCTACAGCTGATGCTCTAACCGAGGCAGTGGATAAAGCGATTTCTAAAACGAAACAGAGCTTAAAATTAGAACTCGGAAGAAATGGGGAAGAGATGGATGCAGAACTGTCGGCAGTGGTTGGTTTTTATTGGCCGGGTGCAAGCGAAGAAGATAGGCAAAAGATAGCAGTAAATGTTTCTCTAATGCACGAATATTACAAAGGGACAACAGATCAGCCGGCTTTATTGCCCCCGGAAACTTATGAAATTTTAGAAAGCAAAAGTCAGCTTATCGTGGAAAAGTGTGCAAATGTGCCATGGCTTGCCAATGCGGTGATTGGGCTTGCTATTGCCGAAAGTCGTGGAGGAGTTGACGGAGGGTTGGGAGGTGCGACTAAAGACGGGGCCTTGGGACCATTTATGATGACTGCGGATTTTATAAGGGAACACGGCTACGAACCCACAAATGATGAGAATGACCCGCGTCTGAGTTGGGAAATAACATTACCAATTGTAGTCGATGAGCTTATAAAAAGAACAGAACATTTTGGGGGAAATCTGGGTTTTGCTGTTTGGTCTTGGCATCGTGGGGTTAAGGCAGTTGACGACGATATAATACAACTTGCCACCCAGAAAGGGTTCTCGGTTGATGTTCCTATTGCGCAGATTGTAAAGGACAACAGTTTCACGGAATTAGATTTGGAAGAAGACGCGCTTATTAAGCGGGCACTAAATCAACCCGGTCAGGATAGTACGTCGATATTTCTTTTAAGGAACGCCGCAGGAGTTCTTGTTTGGGTGCATGTTCAACGGCTAGCAGACAAAATAAAATCGGAGGAAGCACAAGAACCTTTGGCTAACATTGTTGAATTCTCCCAAAAGCCTCAGGTAGAAGAAAATTGAACTTAAACTTCTCGATAAACTCTTAGAATAAAAAATTCAGTTTCCAAAACGGAGTCAAAAATGCTGCTGGGACTAGTAAACTATGTTGGAAGGTATCATAAAGAGAGTTGTGAAGAAGGCTATATGCATTATGCCTTTACTTGAGGGTTAATCTTCATTCTCTTCTTGGTCTTTTTCATTATCTTCATCCTCTAACTCTTCTTGTGTTTCCTCCAGTCTTTCTTGTTCTTCTTCCTGTTCCTCCTCCATGCGTTCCTGTTCTTCCAGGGCCTTCTCCTCTGCTTCTAGCTGACCTTCCAGTTTTTCTTCTTCAGCTTCCAAAGCCTCCTCAGCTGCTTCTTCTTGAGCCTCCAGTGCATCAAGTTGTGCCTCTATCTCAGCTATCTTAGTTCTAAGAGAGCCTGCTTTTGCAGTGTCTCCATCAGAAATGGCTTGAGCAAGTTGGGCTTTGAGGGTTGCCTTTTGCTTTTTTAATCCCCTTTTTGCTTCATTGAGGGTAGCTTCTAGTTCTTCTTCTTTTTGGTCAAATAAGTCATCTAAAGCCTTGGCACGGGCTTCAAGTTCCGCCTCTTGGGCAATAAGTTTGGCAACGGATGCTTTGTGAAAGGTTAGGTTAGAAATAGCCACACCTAATCCTTGCAGGTCAACGCCCTTGTCCTGAAGTAGTTGCTGAACTTCAGTAATTCTTTCAGAAGCAAATTGAGTGTGTAATTCAACTTCTGATTCTGAACTAGTAGCAAGGTTTATGCGAAGATTCTCAACGCCTCTATCAATGGGGTAGAGAATATCCCCTGGCTTAGCATTATTGGCTGCGGCAACAGTTCCTACACTACCAAGGATGAGTGTTCCGATAAGGATAACTACAGCATGTGGAGTAAAACCTGATTTATATTTGTTTCTATTCACTAAATTAGCTTAGATTGATTCCCGACCGCAAGTCAATTGCATCAAACTATATCAGCAGGGGTGGAGGGAATCGAACCCCCGTTGATGGTTTTGGAGACCATCGTCCTACCACTGAACGACACCCCTATTTTTCTATGGAGCCACCGCTGTCTACGCTCGCGCTTCGCAGCCGGTCTCCTTCGTTTTCAAAAAACTCAGTCCGACCCAATTATATTTGAATTCGGGATCAGATTCAATCTGATATAATGCATTTATGCGTGTAGGCACAGTAGCATTAATTGGGAGGCCGAATTCCGGCAAGTCAACGCTTGTCAATAATCTAGTGGGGCAGAAAGTGGCAATCACAAGCCCAAAACCTCAGACCACACGGGTTTCAATGCAAGCAGTATACGACGATGGTCTAAACCAAATTATTTTTGTCGACACGCCGGGGATATTTTCCAGCCTGCCTGCCGGCAGGAAAGGGATTCTTCCTAGACAAGTAAATCTAGTGGCAGAACGAGTTCTGAGGCAAGACGTAGACGTTATATTATATGTAGTAGACCACACACGTAAGCGCGGAATGGAAGAGAATAGAACGCTTGGGATTATCAGAAAAATTGATAAGCCCAAGATTTTAGTAATTAATAAAATTGATCTAAGCGCGCCCAGTTATCTTGAGGAGTATAAGTTTATGGAAGATGAATTTGACGCGGTTGTCGCGGTCTCGGCGCTTAAAAATAAGAATTTGCCAATTTTACTCTTGGAAATTCTAAAATATCTAAAAGAAGGAGAGAGAATAGTTGTTCGTGAAGATATGCCTACCGCCGCGATCAACCTTGACTCCAAATTATATATCGCAGAAAACATTCGTGAGAAAGCATATCTTATTTTACGAGACGAATTACCGTATTCGATTCGTGTTGTGGTTGATACCGTTGCGCCGCGCGACAATGGAATGTTTTACATTAAAGCACGAATTATTACGACTGCCGATCGTTACAAAAAAATGATAATTGGCAAGGGGGGCGCACGAATCAAAGTCATTGGCAGTATGGCGCGCCGCGAACTTGAGCTTGCTACCGGACAAAAAATCTATCTTGATTTAAAAGTTGAGGTTGAAGAATAACTTGACCCCGCCTTTCGCGAAAGGCGGGGTTGATTTTAATACTCGGATTCCTCTTTAATATAGTTAATGCCCGAATTTAAGTTTGCCCATATTCCGTCACTAGAGAATTGGATAATTTTGGCCCCAAAGCGATCCAAGCGGCCCGATATTCATATGAGGAAGAAAAAAGGATTTTGTCCTTTTTGTGTCGGAAATGAAAAACGGGAACCTGAAGTCTATAGGATTGGCGGAGAACCAGGGGATAAAAATTGGTCCGTCAGAGTAGTCAAAAACAAATACCCATTTGCGCCAATTCATGAAGTTATAATCCACACGCCTGATCACAAACATAGCATTTCGGAAATTTCTATTGAGCATGTGAAGCTTGTCATCGAGGCCTTTGTCAACCGTTTTAATGCTCATTTAAAAAAGGGGACAGTCTGTATTTTCTCAAATTCGGGACATGATGCGGGAGAAAGCATCAATCATTCTCACTCTCAGCTTGCGGTTGTTCCAAAAGAAGTGCCGATAGTTGTTCCCTCGCTTGAGGAGTTTTTAGAGTATGACCGAGAGTTTCTAAAAGTTAAAGACTTTGAGCTTATCTGCCCACCTTACTCTCAGTGGCCGGATGAGGTATGGATAGTGCCTTTTGATCGTGGCAAATTGTTCGGCGAGATTACTTATGGGGAGATGGAGAATTTGGCGTACATTTTACGCCGCCTAGTCTTTATATTTGAAGCCCGGCACGGCGAAGATTTTCCCTACAACTTTTATATCTATCCGCACCGCGATTGGTATCTGCGGATAATGCCGCGCGCCAAAATCCCGGGGGGCTTTGAAATAGCGACGGGAATTTTCATTAATACCCAAGACCCTCACGATACAATGAAATTTATAAAAAACCACTTTTTTGAGGAAAAACTAGAAACAATCAAACAAAACAGGGCCGAATACAGAAGGGGAGTCTAACCCAAAACTCTATGGTTTTGAAATTTCAAATTTCCAATTTCTAATTTCAAATGAATTCTAGAAGCTACGAAATCCACGAACGGATATTCAATTATGTAATAGATGTTATTAGATTCTTGAATAAAATCCCAAAAACTCCTACAAACCTCATTTTTATTGACCAATGTACACGTTCGGTAACTTCTATGGGAGCAAATGACCAAGAGGCTGATGGATCATCAACAAAGAAAGACTTTATTCATAAGTTTACTGATGTTCGAAAAGAAGGAAAAGAAACAGTCTTTTGGCTACGAGTTATTGTACGAACAAATGACGGAAAGTATTCGCTAGAAGGAGAAAGATTGATTTCCGAAGGAAACGAACTAGTCGCTATTATAAGTACGATCATTAAAAATGCTTCGAAAAATAATAAAGACAGAAAATAGTTTCAATCCGACAATATTGGACAAACTTCGAACAATTTGGGCACAAAATACTGTAAATATTAAAGACTTGGATTTGAAATTTGATATTTGAAATTGGTATTTATTGGATATTGATTAGGATGGCGGGGCTCATGGTTGATTTGAGGGTTGCCGAACTTATTTGCGCTGCGCCTATTGAGGCGAGAAGAGTATTGATATTCTCCGAAAGTTGTTTGTCCTCAAATGAAATCTTTCCTACGGACATGTGAATAATGGGTGCAACCGTTTCAGTTTTATAAGAAACTTGACCTGCCGATAATTTTTCGACAACCTGTTCCGGTTTGTCGGAAATGGTTCCATTTTTAGGGTTTGGCATTAGTCCCCGAGGACCTAAAATTTTTGCCACTTTTGCCAATTTTGGCATCATGGCTGGTTCGGAAACCAAGACATCAAAATCAATTTTTCCTTTTTCAACCTCGGCTATAAGCGCGTCATCCGCAACTCTAATTCTGAGTTTTTTTCCTGTTCCATGAGGGAGCGATACAACTCCCGAGATCCCTTTTTCTTTTACATTTATGTGAAGCTCAACTGTTTCGTCAAAATTAGCTTTTGCGAATTTGCGCATGATTTCAAGCCCTTTTGATAGGGGATAGGTTGTATTTTTGGCGACTTGCGAGCTATTTCCGGAATGGCGTTTTGAGACGGATTTGAGTTCGGCTCTCTTAGCCCTTTTCGTTTGTTTGGACTGTTGGGACTGTTCGGATTGTGAACTTTTTTCTCCCGCCTCAAGTTGTGCAACCTCTTCCTCGGAAATCCCAACTGTGGTGATTCTTTGCCCACCGCCCATGTTGAGCCCTTTTGCTTGTTTTTTTTCAGCCTTTTCTTCTCTTCTCTTTTTTTGTTCGTCTTTCTGTTCTTTTTCGGCTGTTTCGTCACCTACTACTTTTAATCTAATTTTACCCATACTTTTTTTAGCCTTTAGCTCCTAGCATCTAGTACATAGTTAACTTTCTAGTTGCTGACTTATTCGGTTTGAATACCCATCGACCTTGCTACTCCCTTGACTATTTTTGCCGCCTGCTCAACATCTTTTGTGTTAAGGTCGTCCATCTTAATTTCTGCAATTTGCTTTGCTTGTACGCTGGATAACTTTCCCACAACTTCGCGGCCCGGTTTGCCAGAGCCTTTTTCAAGGCTTAGAGTTTTCTTAATTAACTCAGCAATTGGCGGTTTCTTTATTATGAACGAGAAGGTTTTATCTTCATAAACCGTTATTACAACAGGCAAAACCGTTCCTTTTTGATCGGCAGTTTTGTCATTGAAACTCTTTACAAAATCCATGATTGGTAAACCATGGGGACCTAAAGCCGTACCAACGGGAGGAGCAGGAGTAGCCTCCCCTCCTTTAACGTTTAATTTTATTAATGTTTTTATTTTCTTAGCCATACCTTTTAGCACCTAGCATCTAGTTAACTAGTTTCTAGTTAACTAGTTTCTAGTTGCTAGTTTCTAGTTGCTTTATATCTTTGAGACTTGTAAGAAATCCAGTTCAACCGGTGTTTCGCGACCAAAAATTGAAACCAAAACCTTGACTTTCCCTTTTTCTTCATCAATCGACTCAACCGATCCAAGAAAGTCAGAGAATGGCCCATCGGTAATTTTAACGGCTTCTCCTGAGGAGAAAGAGGACTTGAAAACCGGAGTCTTAAGTTCGACAAATTTCAAGATTGCCTCTACTTCTTCATCGCGAACCGGGGTAGGTCTATTTTCGGTTCCAACAAAGCTAGTGACTCCGGCAGTGGTCCTTACTAAAAGCCAACTTTCATCATCGAGCACCATCTTCACAAAAATATAGCCTGCAAAAATCTTTTCCTTTACGGTTTCTTTCTTGCCTGCGCGCACCTTGACGACTTCCTTTGTTGGAACAAGAACGTCCAATATTCGTTCTTTGTAGCCCATGGCGTCAACTCTCTGCATAAGAGTTTTTGCCACTTTATTTTCATGTCCAGAGTATGTATGAACAATGAACCACCTTGGTTTTTTTTCTAGAGTATCATCCATAGTTATTTATCATTTAGCTCACAAGTAGTCCTAGAAGTGTTGTGAACACGTAGTCAAGCCCTCCCAGATAAAACCCTATTGCAAGACTGATTACTATTACGGTAATAGTTAACCTGACAACGCTTGAACTTTGGGGCCAACTGACCTTATCAAGTTCCGCTTTCACTTCACCTAAGAACGTGAACATAGTATTCATGATTCTACCACAATTCGTGCGCAGTTGTAAAGAAGCACTGGTATAATCCTTTTTGACTTTTGGGTAGTTTGGAATTAAAATGATTAAACATATGTCGAAAATACGTAAGGCCGTTATTCCGGCCGCTGGGTTTGGAACACGCTTTTTACCTCAAACTAAGGCAATGCCTAAAGAGATGCTGCCTATAGTTGATAAGCCCGTTATTCAATATGTGGTTGAAGAGGCCGTTGATTCCGGGATTGAAGATATTGTTATTGTTACGGGCGCAATGAAGCGCGCAATAGAAGATCATTTTGATAGTCCAAATGCTGAGCTTTTGCAAAATCTTGAAGCAGCCGGCAAGCATGATTTGATTGAGGCGACAAAGAAGATTTCAGAGATGGCAAACTTTATATATGTAAGGCAGAAGGGGCCGTACGGCAATGGAACCCCGGTTTTAGCGGCAGAACCCATAATTGACAATGAACCTTTTGCGGTACTTTGGGGGGATGAATTTATCATGTCAGACCCACCTAGGCTTTCGCAGATGATCAAGGTGCATGAGAAATACGGGGGGGTTGTCATTTCAGGAGTCCGCATAGAAAAAAAAGAAGATCTTTCGCGCTACGGAATAGCGGATCTTGAGCAAGTTTCCGGAAATGTTTTTAAGATCAAGGCAATTGTTGAGAAGCCTGATCCTGATGAGGCACCATCAAACATCGCAACCCACGGAGCCTACATTTTACCGCCCGAAATATTTTCGGCTCTCAAACGCTTGAGGCCCGGGAGGGGCGGAGAGATTTGGCTTGTTGACGCGATCAATCTATTGCGCGATGAGGGGGTGCCAATTTATGCGGTTGAGATTAAGAATGGAAAATACTACGACACCGGCAGTAAGCTCGAATATATGAAAACCGCAGTAGAGCTAGCACTCAAACACCCCGACATCAACAGCGCGTTTAAAAAATTCCTAAAAGAACTCAAACTTGATTAGGAGTAGTGGTGTCGGGTTCAGTTGGCTGAGCGTTTCCTTGTGCCCATTTACCTATGAGGGCTTTTTGAGCAAGAAGACCTATAAAAGATGTGACCGTTGCATTCTCTGCAAGTTTATCTACCGCTTGCTGCGAATCTTTGAGCGTTACCTGGGGATGTTTTCTGCTTACATCTTTAAATACGGATCTTGCCGTTTCCTGCGGATCAAATTTTCCATCAGACGTCTCAGCTAATGGCGCCATAATTTCTTATATTAATATTTGGGGGCGCTTGTCAATAGGTAAAATAACAAGATGATCTACGTTTTCCAGTTGTTCGAATCCTCACCGGGGAGCAAGGTACAGTTCTGCACCTTGCTTCGCAAGAAGACAGGAAAGACCTTGACTGAGGCGGGTACAGTCTTGTACCCGGAATCTCTACGGACTTATATGGAATTTTTCCTCTGATATAATAACTTTATGAATAAAGCCCTTATTGTTATTGACGTCCAGAAGTATTTCTTAACCGAAGAAACAAAACCAATTGTAAAAAGAATTGGCGAATACTTAAAAAATAACTCTACTAAATACTCTGCTATTTACTTCACAATTTTCAAAAACGATTCAGATGCACCCCTTTGGAAAATTTCTGAGTGGCGAGATTGTACGGGCTCACCTGATACTGATATCTGTGATGAGATAAAAGAATTCACAAATGATAGTAATTTATTCCATAAGAATATTCTGTCCGCTGTAAAAGTTCCTGAGATTAGCCGTGGAATTAAAGAAAATAATATATCAGAAGTAGAGCTTTGTGGATTTGATACTGATTGCTGTGTTCTTGCTACCGCGTATGATTTGTTTGACCAAGGGATAAAACCAATCATTTTAGGAAACCTTACATGGTCAACGTCTGAAGGGAAATTACATAAACCCGCAATTCAAATGATTGAGAGAAATATTGGTTTCGTAGAAGAAGTTAAACCCTAGCTGTATTTCTTCGGATTTTTTTAGCCTCTCTTCTGCTATAATTGCCTCATGAAAAAGATTCCTTTTTACCCGAATCACAAAGACGGTATGTACTGTGTGTTAGCTGTGTATCGCTCGCTTTACGACTATTTCTTCGATGAAAAGCTTTCCTTTAAGCAGTTGGAGAAAAAATCTAGAGCTGAAAAAAATAAAGGAGTATGGCACTTATTATTGGATTCAGACCTCGCAAGCAGAGGTGTGGATATCGTAAACATTGAGACAATTGATTACCAAAAACTCTTTGAAGAAAAAGGAGAATATCTTAAGAAGTTATACGATCATCAAACTGCGGAATATTATCTTACCCAGACTAATATTACCAAGCTTTTTGATGTAATACCTCAATACTTAAAATCTGTACATCACATAACAAAACTGGCGACAATTGATGACATTGATTCTCTCTTAAGTAAGGGCTACATAATTGGTGCGGAGGTTAATTCTAGAATTTTAAATAACAAACCCGGCTTTTCCTTACACTATGTTTTGATTCAAAAAGGAGATCAAAATTCATACATCATGCACGACCCCGGACTGCCTCCCATTGAGAACCGGAAAGTTTCAAGGGAAGATATCGAAAAGTCATTGGCAAATGAGGTCTCTGGTTTCAAATTAGGTCTGGTATAATTGTCTTATGAAATACATTGATTTAACCCATACATTTACCGCTGATATGCCTGTTTATCCAGGAGACCCAAAGGCAATGCTCGAACAGGTCGCTCATATTGAGAAGGATACATTTAATGATCATAAAATTACCTCTGTAATGCATGTTGGGACTCATATGGACGCGCCCCTACACATGATTGAAGGTGGTAAGAAAATGGACGAAATATCTCCAGAGCGCTTTTTTGGGAAAGGCGTATTAATTGATGTTAGGGGAAAAATGAACATTGATAAGTCAGTCCTAGAGGGTATTGAGATTGAGAAGGGATCAATTGTTCTTTTATTCACAGGTTTTGGCAGCAAATATCGAACAGACGATTATTTTAATGACTACCCAGAGCTCAAAGAAGACTTTGCAAATAAAATGGTCGAGTTAGGAGTAAAAAGCGTAGGAATGGACATGCTTGGCCCGGATTATGATAAACCCTGGCTAACACATAAGATACTGCTTGGAAATGACATAACCATTCTCGAAAACCTCACAAACCTTGATCAATTATTAAGTGTGGGAAAATTTGAGGTAATAGCACTTCCCGCCAAGTTTCAAGCAGACGCCGCACCTGTTAGAGTAATAGCCAAGCTCAAGCATTAGAGTAGTAGGTTCCATCTCTTAGAAACTGCGTATTTCCTTAACCCAGTTTTGGCTCTGGTTTTCCTTTCAGGACTGCCCTGTGAACCGTATTTTCAGTTACGATTTTATCTAATCTAATCCCAAGCGTACCGGCAATCGTAATTTCCCCAGGCAATACTTGATGATAAGAAGTTGGGGCAATTATATCACAGTAGCTTTTCGCAATTTACATTTAGGTTGTTTGGCTTTAAAATTAAAAGGTCATGCGTGTAAGAGAACAAATTACTGATAACTTATTACCGGTTGTTAGAAAACTTACAAAAAAAGACATCGATGTGCAGGTTTCGATTTCGGAAAGGCTTGAAAACGGGGATTATTTTACGAATGTTGCTCTTCGTTTGGGCCCGGTATTAAAAAAGAAGCCACTTGATGTAGCATATGAAATAAAGAGAGAGCTTGAGTCTTTGAAGTTTTCTGAAATCGAAAAAGTAGAAGTTGCACCACCGGGGTTTATTAATTTCTTTTTAAGTAGACGTTATCTTATTAGCGCAATGAGCAGAATAAGAGAGAAGGGTAGTAAATTTGGTAATTCAGATGTTTTGAAAAACCAAAAGGTGATGTTTGAATTTACCGACCCAAATCCCTTTAAGGAGTTTCACATTGGGCATCTTTATTCAAATATTATTGGCGAATCACTCTCTCGTTTATTTGAATCGCAAGGAGCGCATGTACTGCGCGCTTGTTATCAGGGAGATGTAGGTCTTCACGTTGCAAAGGCAATTTATGGAATGCAAAAACTTAAAAAAGAGCTGCCGGACGAAAATGCACCACTGTCTATCCGAGCGCAATTTATGGGAAGAGCATATTCGCTTGGATCCCGCGATTATGAATCGAATGAGAGTATAAAGACAGAAATAAACGAACTAAATAAAAAAATATACTCAATATACTCAAGCTCAGGGTCGGACCCTAGCCTCAAGAGGATTTATGAGAAGGGTAGGGCATGGAGCCTTGAATATTTCGAAAGTATCTACGAACGACTCGGAACAAAATTTGAGCGCTATTATTTTGAGAGTGAAGTAGGGAAGGCAGGACTCAAATTGGTTCGCGAATTTTTGAAAAAAGGTGTATTTGAGGAAAGCGATGGTGCAATAATTTTTCCAGGTGAAAAATATGCCCGCCTTGACCCGACTGACAAGTCGAGGCAGGGACTACATAATCGCGTTTTTATAAATTCACTTAATCTTCCTACATATGAGGCAAAAGATTTGGGACTTGCGGCAGCAAAATTTGCGGATTTTCCCTACGATAAATCAATAATACTTACCGGCCAAGAGCAGGTAGACTATTTTAAGGTAGTCTTAAGAGCGCTCATGGAAATTAATCCTGATCTTGCTTTAAAAACCACTCATATCACTCATGGGATGGTACGTTTATCAAGCGGAAAAATGTCTTCGCGTACGGGAGACGTAATAACGGGAGAGTGGCTTATGGATGAGGCGGTTTCGCGCATTTCGAAAGCTTATCCTGACATGGACGGTCCGACCGCGCAAAAAGTGGGACTTGCGGCAATAAAATACGCGTTGCTCAAGGGGAGCATTGGGAGCGATATGGAATTTAGTTTTGACGAATCAATTTCCCTGACTGGAGCATCAGGACCATATCTTCAATATGCTTATGTTCGAACAAAAAGCGTGATCGAAAAGAATCATAAAGCAAGAATAATGAGGCAAGAGATAAACGCAGAAAAAGGATTAAATCCGGAGGAATTGGCGGTTTTAAGAAGCCTTGAGCATTTTGAAGAAATCGTTTCTGAAGCAAAAGTGCGGTTGGCGCCGAACCTTATTGCCGAATACTTATTCGATTTAGCTCAGAAATTCAATCTTTTTTACCAAAAACACAAGATCGCGGGCAATTCGTTTCGTCTCGAATTAACTTCTGCCGTCGGCCAGGGATTAAAAAACGGCCTCGCTCTTCTTGGAATTGAAACAGTCAAGCACATGTGAGATAATAGTCGACATGAAATTTCACCATACAACGCTTAAAAACGGTTTAAATGTTGTCATTGTACCAATTATGGAAGTTGAGTCAGTAACTACTATGGTGATGGTGGGTGCAGGTTCGCGGTACGAGACTCATGAGAATAGCGGAATCTCCCATTTCCTTGAGCATATGGCTTTTAAGGGTACAAAGAAACGCCCGACCGCACGTGAGATATCAACCTTAGTTGATGGAGCAGGAGCCGAATCGAATGCTTTCACCGGGAAAGAATATACGGGCTACTACATAAAATCGGCAGCCCATCGGGTCCTACTATCATTCGATATTCTTTCCGATATGCTGGCAAATCTGCTTTTGGATCCAAAAGAAATTGAAAAAGAAAAAGGCGTTATTATTGAGGAAATTAATTTATATGAAGATACCCCTCCAAGGAAAATCTCGGATGTTTATGAAGCGCTATTGTATGGCGATACTCCAATGGGATGGGATATTGCGGGGCGAAAGGAAGTAATAAGATCAATTAAACGGGGAAACCTTGTTTCGTATATGAAAAAATTTTATTCAGCCTCAAACATGGTCATTGTTGTTGCCGGAAAAGTTGATGTTGATAAAATTCTAAAATCAATCGAAAAGTACTTTGGGGCACATCCCACTTTCACAACCTCAGGGTATAAATCGGAAACTTCCACTCAGGAGGATCCCGCGGTTGCCGTTCAATATAAGAAAACCGACCAGACCCATTTTGGACTTGGAGTAAGAACTGTAGGTATAACAGATGAGAAAAATAAATTTCCGTTAACTGTTCTTTCGGCTATTTTAGGTGGGGGAATGTCCTCGCGACTTTTTTCTGAAGTGAGAGAAAAAAGAGGTTTGGCCTATTATGTCAGGACAGGTTCTGAACATTATCTTGATTGCGGACACTTAACAACATTTATTGGTTCTGACCCCAAAAGGATAGATCAGGCAATTGAAGTAGTGGTTGAGGAATACAAAAAAGTCCAACGCGATGGGGAAATTACAGAGAAAGAGCTCGCGAAAGCAAAAGAATTTATTAAGGGTCATTTTGTTTTGGAACTTGAGGATACACGAGCAGTTGCGGTTTTCTACGGGTCAGATTGGATCTTGGAAAAAAAGCTTGAGAACCCCTCGGAAGTTATTTCGAAGGTAGATCGGGTGAAGCTTTCCGATGTGATTCGTGTCGCGAAAGAATTTCTGTCAGGGCCCCTGAATCTTGCCATAATCGGAAATTACAAAAACAATGGCCACTTTAAAAGACTACTCGAATAAATAAGTTTTCGGCGACCTGCCTGCCGGCAGGCAGGCTACAAAGATCATGGGCGCTTCAAAAATCTCTTAAAATAAACCTTTTGGACGTGCAGACCACAAGAATTATCTGACAAAGTAGTAAAAGACGCCATTTCTCAGCTTTCTCTTTGCTTTTCCGGACTCAATCATTGACAGCAAAATTCTTCTTGTTTTTAATTCTCCCAATTTTAGATTTTTTCCCAATTGTTGACTTGTAATTCCTGCACCTCTTTGTCTAGATAAGACAGATTCTACGGTTAATCTTACTTTATCTTGGTTGCTTGCCGAAAAAGACCTTGAGTAGGGATAGTATAAATCTATTCCTCTGACAGCATAGCCTTGAGTATTTGCCAAAACTTTGGAAAGGATTTGATCTCGTACTCTTTTTAATGTTTCAGATCCTGTATCGGTCAATAAGTCTTCAAGCGGAGCAAGAAACTCTATAGCAATAGTTTTTCCCTTATCGGTTAATTTAATACTTGAATAAATTTCTCGGCCTTTGAATTGAATTCTTGTCAAGAAATGTTGTCTGTCTGCCAAGTCCGTCAATGTTTGGGAAATTAAGGTTCTCACATTTTTTTCGGTTGCCGCTCCGCCCGCGCCTTGCACAAGTTCAAAAACGGCAGCCTGAGTTATTGGTAACCCTTGTTGGTCAAGGGTTCTTGCCGCCCCGATTACCGCATCAGTAAATTCTCTTTTTCCCCTAACCTGGTTTGCTTCAACTGCATCCTCTTTGTTTATTGAAAAGCTGACTTGGTTTTCTCCGGTTTGGGGAGTAAAAGAAGTATATTCAACGACTCCCGCATTTCTTAAAGCGATCAGGGAGCTTCTTGCCCTTTCATGATTTATCCCAAGCTCCAGGCATATATCTATTTGGCGCCTTTCGCCTTTCGCCAAGCTTTTAATTGTTTTGGCTCTCGTTATAGGCGCTCTGTGTTCTCCTCTCGCAAGCATACTCTGACCTAAAACAGGATAGACGCTAAAGTTGTGCGAAGTTTCAAAATCAAGTACAAGAGCGGCAGCCGGCAGTCCAAAGATTTCCCCCGCCCTAGTCAGTTTGAATCCAACAGATTTTTCTTGCCCGAAATAATCAATAGCGACCTCTTCTGACACAAGCCCAATCCTACAAAGACTATCTCTACAATAGCTTTCCGCCATGTCCCTTTTTATTGGCATCTGGGATCCTGAAGCAGTATCCACATAAGCTTTGTTTAACGAGGCAGTATCTATTAGGGACTCGCTTAACAAAAGTAAAACGGCAGCTTTTGGCGCAGAGTTGAGAGAGGCAAGAATAGCTTCCATTCTTCCCTCTAAGGCTGCAGGAAACTTGACTTCCTGCCTAGAATGAGTAGGTTCAGGAACTCCCGATTGTATTTCCCTCATTGTCATTTATCAATTGTATTAAAATCCGATAGGATAATCAAACTATAGGGTGGGAATTTAGGGTTATCATTGACTTTTTTAGTACTTACCCTTAAGATTCTATTATGGAGCAGACTGTTGTATTAATAAAACCGGATGGGGTAAAGCGCGGACTTATTGGAGAGATAATTCATAGATTTGAGCGAATGGGATTAAAAATTGTTGCCATGAAAATGGTTGCGCCAACACAGGAGATGCTTCACCAGCATTACGGAACAAATAAGGAAGCAACAGTTGCGCGACTAGGCAATAAAACTCTTGCGTCTTATGAACAATTTGGAAAAGACGCAAAAAAGGAACTTGGTACGGATGACGCAAAAGAGCTTGGGAAAATGGTTGTCAAATGGCTCCTTGATTATGTTTCCTCAGGCCCCGTGATTGCAATGATTCTTGAGGGACGTCATGCGGTTGAAAATGTTATACATTTGGCCGGTCCAACAATGCCGGTTCAAGCGCTTCCAGGTACAATTCGCGGCGATTTTTCAACAGATTCGGCAGCATACGCAAATGATGAGAAGAGAGGCGTATCCAATTTAATCCACATTTCAGGTTCTATTGAAGAAGCAAATTTTGAAAAAAACCTCTGGTTCGCGCCCTCAGAAATCCACGCCTACAAAAGAAGTGACGAAAACCTCTAATCAGCATCTAGCAACTAGCGACTAGTTGAATTGTTTGTTTTTTCGCCAAGGACTGTTTTGTAGTTATTTTCTTGCGCGTATTGAGAGATTAAAAATGCAATTACTGCGACCGTTGCTACTCCGATAAAAAATGAAATAACACGGCTTTGCCGAGTCTTTGTATTTCTTGAGGAAATAGGCTTTTTGTAGACGGTCTTCTTTGATTTTTTCTTTGCCATTTCCATTGTTAGGTTATCAAGAAAAAAGACATGTGTCAACCCCGATTCAATCGGGGTCAATCACTTCAACCTCTGAAAACAAATCTCTTTATTTTCAAGGGTCGAAGGAGGAGATGGTGAAGGGTAGCTGAAGGCTGGCAAGGTTTGGGAGCTATTCCCAAAGCAAGCCTGCTCGAGCTGTGATCCAATCACTTTTGTATCTCCTCCTCACGACAAGGTAAGAAAACCCACAGTCCCAGAAAGGGGGGACGATCAGAAACCGCGGGTACTAATCGGTTGCTCCTGCTTGGGAAGGGGTAGCGCTCTTGACGTGGAAGCGACTCTCGATCTCTTTGTCGAGAGCGGCCAGGCCCGTGTAGGCTTGTTCTTCCTGCGCGGCCAGTCCGATACCGTGGGCTCCCATCTGCCGGAAGTGCATGCCGTATTTGGCAACTCGGGAACGAATTGTGTCCCAAGGCTCGCCGCGGCCGAAGAGGTCTTTGCCTCCACCAAGCTTTCCCTTCGGGGATATGGACCGTGCGAGACCCGCCACGATTGGAAAGCAGTAAGGCCCGTTTACCGGCGAGTTCATTGGCTGTGGCAGAATCGGCATGTTGTGCGATCCTCGGCAGTCACCGGTCACTATTTGATCGATGATGCCCCAAGGGTGCACAATCTCCTCCGGCGCCGGAAAGATGTTCTGTGTGCGGATGATGACGCACGGATCGTCCTTCCCAACGTATTTGCCGGCGATGTTGTGGAGTCGGCTTGTCGAGGCGCTGACGATCTGCTGGTCCGGGAAGGCACGCGAGTGGATAGCCGAAATCGCAAACCTGTCGGGGTCGCGAAGAACTGCTACCAGTTCGTGGTATTCCTCCGGGAGATTGAACTCGGCGGTTCTGTCACCGCTCACGTTGTTCATGTCCATGACCGTGACTACGAAGCCCTTCCGCAAATCGGGGGAGAGCAGTAGTCCTGTGCAGTGATCCGGATCGCCGAAAACCTTGCGCAAAGGCAAGTTGTAGACGCCGGGTCCGCATTTGTCGGCGGTCATGACAATGAAGGTTTCCACCTTCCTTGGATCGTCGCCAAAGACGAGATCCAACTCTGCGCAACCTGGACCTGCTCCTCTAACGTTGCCCGACGGCGCGTTAACGAGTAGGTCTTGTCCAGCTGCGTAGAGTCCCTTCCGTTGGGCGACTGCCGTCGTCTCAAGGAAAATGTTGAAGGCAAGGTCGTGAATGGCGGGGCTGTCCACGCCTTTCGTGTGGATCATCGTGAGAGCCAGGTCGTCCCCGGTCCAGCTTGTCTTGCCGTCCGTAAGATCGCCCTTCTCCACAGCTTCGTCGAGTAGCTCCTGCGCTACGCTGACCTGTTCTTCGTCGACCTCGTAATGTCCTCCTTCGCTGCCAGTATCGGCCTTGATCACTGTTGCGGTAAATCGTGTACTCACTATGTTGTCCGTCCTTTATTTCTGGATTGTGATGCGTTTTGTGTCCCCCCGAGCCGGAAGCAAGCATTATGGATTCTTGTTTCCAGTTTGGGAAGACACACTTCTTTACCTTGTCAAAGAGCTAATTTAAAACCGCCTCAAGGCATGCAATCCGCCAGCTAGCGGAGCCTAAATTGAGCCTTAAATCGCAATCACAGATTATAACACAGGGAGGTTTTTTGGAGCAAATTACGGTAATTGTCCTATGCTATAATTATGGGGCTATGCGTGAGCGTAAAACATAATAACGCGCCCCTGTAGTTCAACGGATAGAATAGGCCCGTCCTAAGGGCTAGATGGCAGTTCGATTCTGCCCAGGGGTACTTTTCGGAGACTAGTTCATCGGCAGAACGCTCGGTTCGGGACCGAGAGGCAGAGGGTTCAATTCCCTCGTCTCCGACAAAGAAGAAAATTTGGTAAGATTGGTGGTGAGGAAAATGAGCGATCAAATAGGCAAAGTAGTCCATTTTTATGACAAAATAGGCGTTGCGGTTGTTAAGCTTAATAAGCCACTTAAGGTAGGCGACACGGTTAAACTTCAACATGGAGAGGTTTCTTTTGAACAGGAGGTTACATCAATGCAGCTTGATCATAAACCTGTAAATTCGGGCAAAAAGGGAGAAGAGGTAGCCATAAAAGTCGACAGCCGTGCAAAAGAGGGAACTGTTGTGGTAAGATAACTTCCATGGATGAAAATCGCCCCGCCCGCCTCGAAAGCGAGAGCGTTGCGGGCAGGCCGATGACGAAAAGAGAGTTAAAGGCACTAAGGCGCCTTGAGAAGCTTGATACAACTCGCGTAGAGAACAAGCAAAACAGAGTCAAATGGATCCTGCTTGTAGGTGGATCGCTTCTGTTCCTTGCTTTTTTTGGGGTCTTAGTGATTCTCGCAAAACAAAATAATACAAAATCAGAAGCGGTTAATCTTTCTGATGCGGGGTGGAGTAAAGGTGTTGCCAATTCTAAAATAACGCTTGTTGAATTTGCAGACTTTCAATGTCCGGCGTGCCGCGCGTATCATCCAATTGTTCGTGAGGTTTTGAACGCATATGATGGCGAATTAAAGCTAATCTACAAACATTTTCCCTTAACAAGTATTCATCCGAACGCGTTTGCAGCGGCCAAAGCGGCAGAAGCGGCAGGTGCGCAGGGAAAATTTTTTGAATACCATGATGTTTTGTATGAAAAACAAGATGAATGGGCAGGATTGCCGAAACTTACGGTTTTGGATAAGTTTGTTTCTTACGCTGTTCAACTTAGCCTTAGTGAGAAAAAATTTAAGGCAGATCTTGAAAACATAGAATTTGAGAATAAAATCCGCGAACAACAGATTGAAGGTATAGCAAGTGGGGTAAGTAGTACTCCAACATTTTTTCTGGATGGTAAAATAATTAAGAACCCAAGGTCAATAGGCGAGTTTAAAAAGCTGATTGACAAGGAATTAAAATAAAAAAATGAACAGGGAAGTTATTTCTACGGTTATTTTTGCGTTGGCAACATTTACGGTTATGGCTCAGATTTTCATAGTAATTTTTGCAATAATATTTTTGTTGTCAAGACTTGATGAAAACAATAAACCGATAAAACAAATTATTCAATTTTTTACCGACAATGCTTTGTCTTTTGCATTTTTAGTCTCAGTTGTTACAACTTTAGGCAGTCTATATTTTTCTGAAATTGCGCATTTTGTGCCCTGCAAGCTTTGCTGGTTTCAGCGAATTTTTATGTATCCTCAGGTTTTACTTTTAGGGGTTGCTAGTATCAAAAATGATTTTGGAATAAAAAAATACATAATACCCCTTTCCATAATTGGATTAGTAATTGCCATCTATCAATATGTGCTTCAGATGTCGCCTATTCCTCTTCCTTGCACGGATGAAATTGCATCATGCGCCGCCAAGGAGTTTGTGGAATTTGGCTATATCACGATTCCCATGATGTCTTTAATTTCCTTCCTCCTAATACTTATGTTTATGGTTCTTCCGAATAGGAAGTATGACTAAACGCGAGATTATTCGATACCTTCTTTTGCGGACAATTGGCAATTTTTTACTTTTGGCTTCAATTGCGGGCATTATTGCGACATTCGGGCCTTCTTTATACTACGAGGCGGCTTTTAGAGCAGGTCAGATAAGAGGAATTAACTATACCCTTGCGGATGACATTGAGCGCGCAGAGGAAACAGAATTAGGAAAACTGCTTAAAAAATATCAAGAAATGGATGAGACAAGAAGGCAGGGACCGGGTTTGGCTGAGGTTCTTGCGAGCAACAACGAAAGAGTTTTAGTGCCGCCTGATTCTGAATTCTCAATTGTAATTCCAAAAATAGGCGCAAGCGCCCGAATTCAGGCAAACGTTGATCCCGGGAACAAAGAAGAATACCTGCGTGTCTTACTGGATTCGATTGCCCATGCAAAAGGGACAGCGTACCCGGGAGTTAACGGAACAACGTATTTATTTGCACATTCTGCCGATAATTTTTGGAACGTAGGGCGCTATAATGCGGTATTCTATCTCTTAAAAGAACTTGAAGCAGGAGATGAAGTTTTTATCTTTTTTCACGGGATTCGCTATAATTATGAGGTGTACGATAAGAAAACTGTTGATGCGTCTGAAATAGAATATGTTGATGCAGCCATAGGTGCGGGAGAACGTTTAATACTGCAAACTTGCTGGCCACCCGGCACGGATTGGAAAAGAACCTTAATATTCGCAAGACCCGCGTCTATTTAAGAGCTCTTAACGGGGTTTGTAATTTTTAAATCATGCTAGTAGAATAGGGTATTATGCGTAAGCACGCTCTTGCTCCAATAGGTATTTTTATATTATTTTCGATACTGATTTTTTTTAACAATAATTCAGCTCCAGTAAAATTCATTACAGGTTTTGTACAGGATATTTTTTCTGCTCCAAAGTCGTTTCTATATAAGGTAAAGACCGGGGCGATAAGTGAGAATGAAGAAATAAAAAAAATAAAAGAAGAAAACCAAATATACGTCAAAAAATTCATAGAATTTGAAAGAATTAAAAAAGATAACGAAGCTCTCCGCAGTCAATTTGAGGCTGGAACAACAAAAAATTACAAATTAATGCCAGCTCGCGTTATTGGGTTTTTGGGAAAGTCGCAATCCTCCTCATCTTTAATAGTGGATCGTGGGGAGGCCGATGGAATAAAAACAGAAATGGCGGTAATTGTATCGCAAAATTTGATTGGTAAAATAGGAAAAGTTTCTCAAAATTACTCGGAAGTTGTGCTTGTAAACAATAAAAATTTTAGCACTTTGGCCGCAACCGCAGATCAAAACGCGGCAGGCGTAATATCTGGACAAGCAGATTTTATTCTATTTGATAGAGTGGCGGTGAATGAAAATATAGCATCCGGGCAGATAGTTATTGCAAAAGGAGAGATAAACGATAAGGGATTTGGTGTACCTTCCGATTTTATCATTGGGAAAATTGTATCAGTTAGCAGGAATGAAAGTTTGCCGTTCCAAACGGCAAAAGTTGAGCCAGCAATAGATGTTTTGCGACTTAATATGCTATTCATAATTGCCGCCCTATGAACCCAAGGAACATTCTTGTCTTATTTTTATTCTTATCTGTCGCAATCGAATCAACGGTTTTCGCCTTCCCCTTTATATTTGTAGTTTCTCTTATTTTGTATATTCTATTTCCCGATACAAAAACTATAGTTTATACATTTATAGCGGGTTTACTTATTGATACGCTGCGAACCTCAATCATTGGTACAACGCCAATTACCCTTCTAATATCGTTCTTAATTTTGGACCTAATCAAGACAAGAATGTTGCTGAACAGCCATAAAACAATTCTTCTGGTATTATTTGCCTCGGCATTTTTATACGGGAATGTTTTCTCTTATGAAGATGATTTGTTAATCTATGTCGCGGTTTTTGGGGCAGCGTATCTTTTTATTGTATACTTTTACAGAAAAACAACACAGCAGAATAGATTCGGTAAATCAGGATGACGCTCGCGAATTTATGGTAAAAATAGGCCCAGGTTTTTTTGATTCGGTGACATCTCAGAAGACGCGCGCCCATAGAAGTTTTCCAAACTTCATAAGTCACGAATTGCTTTCAATTATCCCGCAAATTTTGTTTGCTATCTTTTTTCTAATAATTTTGGCCCGTCTTTTTTATGTTCAAATATTGCAAGGAGATTATTACAGGCGACTTTCTAACGAAAATAGAACAAGAATAAAGGTAATCTCAGCGCCCCGGGGCATAATTTTAGATAGATTCGGAAGGCCTCTTGTATCAAATAGCGCAATATTTAATATAATTGAGAGCGGTAAGAAAAAGAGTATATCGAAAGAGGCGGCACTCGCGAGAATTGCAAGAGGTGAGAAAGTTGAGAATGATGTTGCGCGCGAATATCTGTACAAAAGTGATTTTGCCCATGTGCTAGGTTACGTTGGTCAGATTTCAGAGGATGAGTCAGCCCGACCTGAATTTGCCGAACATGATTTAAATGATTGGGTTGGCAAAATAGGGCTTGAGCAAGCTTACGAAAATATTCTTCATGGGAGAAATGGAAAAGAACTTTTTGAAGTTGATTCAAATGGCACAATTGTCCGATCGCTTGGGATAGAAGATCCTGTTCCCGGGCAAAATATAACAACGACTCTGGATCTTGATGTCGGATTATCAGTCGCGTCTGCTGCAAAAGGCGTTGAGAAGGGTGCAGTTGTGGTATCTGATCCAAGGAGTGGTGCAATTTTGGCGCTATACTCAAGACCCTCATTTGATCCTAATATCTTTACTTTATGGCTTAACAATGAGACCTCCGCTCCCCGCGATTTTATACCAGACGGTGAGTATGAAACGGTTGAGAGCATTTTAAGCGATAATGAAAAACAGCCATTGTTAAATCGGGCAACAGGAGGACTTTACCCACCCGGGTCAACATTTAAGCTTGTGACTGCTGTTGCTGCCCTTGAGAAGCAAGCAATAAGATCTGATACGCGGATTGCGGATACTGGGATACTAAGGATTGGCGAATTTTCTTTTGGAAATTGGTATTTTTTGCAGCATGGTAAGACGGAAGGCGAGCTTAATGTAGTAGGCGCAATTAAGCGTTCGAACGACATTTTCTTTTACAGAGCGGCGGAGCTCACAGGAGTTGAAAATATCTCATCTTTTGCTCATCAGTTTGGACTGGGTGATAAGTTTGGTATAGATTTGGATGGAGAGGAAAAGGGCACTGTCCCATCTCCGTCTTGGAAGGAAGACGCAATCGGCGAGCCGTGGTATTTAGGAGATACATATAATTATGGAATTGGACAAGGATATCTTTTAACAACTCCTCTTCAGATTAATACTATGGCGGCCGTTTTTGCGAGTCGTGGTACACTGTTTGCTCCACATTTAATTGTAGGTAAGAGCCACGTTTTAAAGAAAAATTTTATAAAAAAAGAAAATATCGATTTAGTTGCTGAGGGAATGCGGCAAAGTTGTGATACCGGTGGAGTAGCCTGGCCGTTCTTTGGGTTTAAAGTCCCAGCCAAAGGCTGGTCCGCCTCTGGCGGAAAAAATTCAATCGATGGAAAGAACTTTATTCTCGAAAAAGCATCCAATAGTGCTGATATGATTAAGATACCTGTTGCCTGCAAGACAGGAACTGCGGAAATTGGGGATAAGGATACAAAGCCGCATGCCTGGATCACGGTTTTTGCGCCTTTTTATAAACCCGAGATAGCCGTAACGGTCTTGATCGAAAACGGGGGAGAAGGATCAAGCGTCGCCGGCCCCATCGCCAAGGAAATCCTGCAGGATTATTTTGAGAGAAGATAGAAACTAGAAATTAACATTTTAATCCGAGGGGGCGAACGTGAAGGTGGAGAGGATTTGGTCAATTAATGGTTGGTAATTACCTGCTGAAAGTGTTGTAAGCCTGGTAATTATCCCTTTTGAATTTTGAACATAGATGAATTGCGCAGGAACTTTATTGCATGTTTGAAGTAGTGCCGATGCTGAATTTCCAATTTTTGTTTCTTTAACTGCGCAAGATAAATCAAAATTTTGTCCAAAACCTGCCGCCTCGTTTTGTTTTATCGATTGACGATCAATTACTGTCGCGGTCTTTGGATCAGATCCAGCTATATTACTTGCCCAAATTGCCATGCCACTCCCAAAATCAGTATTTTCCTTGTAATTTGGTCCTTTTAGGCCTAACAAATTGTTTCCGCCTGCTCCGCCATCGAAAACTACAAAACCCGTTGTTACGCTTGGCGGATATTTTAAGGAAAATCCGAATTGGCTGTTTGTATATGTTTTCCAGTTGGTTGTGGGATCTTGGGTTGGTGTGGGGCAGGGGGAAAATTCGCAGTTTGGTCCGGTGCGGCCGACACTTGATCCATCCGGGCAAATCTTTACTTCCACGGTACAGACGGCTTGTTTCGGCTTTGAAACTAACAGAAATACGGCAGATGCTGTTCCGATCACTAATAATAGAACAATCCCTGCAATTGCAATTGGTAGTTTAAATTTCTTTTGAACAGGAGCAGCATTGTTTTGTTCGATTGGCGAACTTTCAACCGGCAGCGTATTCGGATTTTGATTGTTTTCTTCCACTTCGACTTTGCTCAGTGCGAGCACCCATTAAGTATTTCACAGATTCGAATTCCTTGTCAATTGAGTAGAGCATTATGCTATCCTAATTGAGTGGAGGATAAATTTGCGCTCGCCTTTTCTTTGGCGACGGGGGTTGGCCCTAAAGGATTTCAGAAACTGATTCGGTTATTTGGATCGGCGCAATTAGCGTGGAATGGTAGCTCCTCAGATTTTAAAAAGGCAGGGGTTGGGAAGGTAAACTTTGCAAAATTTGATGAGTTTAGAAAAACATTCGGCATACGTGAATATCAATATAAACTCCGTAAAGCTAGAGTTGAATTTATTCCATATGGAGACAAATATTATCCTCACCGCCTAACAGAAATTGACAGTCTGCCGATTGGATTGTTTGCCCGCGGAAATAAAAAGTTGTTGATCGAACAGAATGTAATTGCAGTTGTGGGCGCACGGAAAATAACAAGTTATGGTAGACAGGTAACGGAGAGTCTGGTCTCCGAGCTATCGGCGAGAGGTTTTATTATTGCATCCGGAATGGCACTTGGTGTGGACGGGGTCGCTCATAAGTCGACAATTCAGGCTCAGGGTCGGACCCTAGCCGTACTGGGATGCGGGGTGGATTGTCCATATCCCCGGGAAAACGAAAAATTATATGAGGAGATTTTAGATTCGAGCGGTTTAATAATTTCAGAATTTCCGCTCGGAATGCCGGCCAATAGGGGAACTTTTCCGTCTCGTAACCGAATAATTGCGGGTATTTCGCAAGCAGTTTTAATTACAGAGGCGGCCGCGGATTCCGGATCGCTTATAACCGCGGGCGAGGCCATCAAACAGGGAAAGACTGTCTTTGCTGTTCCCGGACCAATCACCTCGCAGATGTCGCATGGTACTTTAAAATTATTGAAGCAGGGGGCGGTTCTTGTGCAGTCAGTGCAGGACATCCTGGGTGCACTCGAACTTAAAACTCAGAACTTAAAACTCAAAACATCAACTCAAAAATTAAAACTAAACAAAGATGAAGCAAAAATCTTCGGGGTTTTGGAAAATGAGGAGCAGACGATTGATGAAATTTCCAAATTAACAAAGATTCCCATATCGGAACTTTCAGTTAGTCTTTCGGAAATGGAAATAAAGGGAATGATAAGAAATAGCGGCGGAAAGTTCTCAGTGATTCTCTGAAAAGGTTGACGAAAGTTTCCCGTTCTGTTAAAATACTTTTACCTAAGACAGCAGGTGGTGAGCGTAGTCGAACCATAAATCCTACCGAGGAGCCAAGCGAGATACTAGAGACTAGATAATAGTAACTAGGGAAGATAACTGGCACTTCTTAGGAAGTGCTATTTTTTTGTCGCGAAAACTAATAGCTAGTATCTAATATCTAGTTGCTAACATTATGCCGAGTCAGAAAAACATACAAAAATTAGATGAGGTTCGTCAAAAGGTGGATCGCGCGACCGCAATGTTTTTTGTGGACTACGCAGGTCTTACTCACAGACAACTTGAGGAGGTTAGGCGGGAGCTTGCAACTGCTGAATCCGAAATTTCAATAATCAAAAATACGCTTCTCAACCTTGCTCTCCAAAGCAAAAAAATCGATGCAGGCGCAAAACTTGAAGGCCCCCACGCAACCCTGTTTTCATACGAAGATCCCATAAAGACTGTTAAGGTTTTGGCAGGATTTGTCAAAAAATACGGTTTGCCAAAAATAAAATTCGGCTTCTTTGAGGGCGGTTTAATTGACGATGCAATGATTGTCAAACTTTCAACGTTGCCATCTCGCGAAGCATTAATCGTAAAACTATTAGGAACATTAAATGCGCCAATTTCAAATTTTGTTTACGGCCTAAACGCAAATATTGTGAAATTAGCACTAGCTTTGAAAGAGATTGAAAAACAGAAGGGAATGGGGGTGACCAATTAATATGGCAAAAACAAACAAAGATGATTTATTAAAACAAATAGAAGAGATGTCCGTTTTGGAATTATCCGAATTAGTCAAGGCGCTTGAGGAAAAGTTTGGAGTAACAGCATCAGCACCGGTTGTAGCAGCAGCAGCCTCCGCTCCGTCAGACGGGGCTTCCGGAGCAGAGCCCGCGGAAGAGCAGACTGTATTTAATGTATGGATTCAAGCAGCAGGAGAAAACAAACTTTCAGTTATTAAGACTCTCAGGGAACTCGTTCCAACGCTTGGACTTAAAGAGGCAAAAGATTTAGTTGATGGGGCACCAAAAGAAGTAATGACGGCAGTTAATAAGAAAACGTCTGATGAGGCAAAAGAAAAATTAACGGGAGCAGGTGCAACCGTAGAACTCAAATAACACAAGCATCTAGCATCTAGCCGCTAGTTTTTGTATAATAACGAATCAACTAGTTGCTAAGTAGCTGTGTCGCTAGTTGCTAATCATTATGGCTTTTAAGTGTGATAATTGCGGAAAGTCAAGAAGTATGGGGCACCGTGTTTCCCATGCAAAAAATAGGACAAACCACGCCTTCAAACCAAATATTCAAAAGAAAAGAATAATGGTAGACGGGCGTTTGCTTCGTGTGAAACTCTGCACAAACTGTATTAAGACCCTAAAAAAAGTCAAGAAAGCTCGCCTCGCGTCGAAGCGGGTGAAAGCCGTGAAAGAATCTGTCCTCCCTCAGGATACCCATTTGCAAAGTCCGATAGCTTCATAACATTTTTTCCTTCCACCTGAATTTTTTGTTCAGGCAATAATTTTATAATGCGCTGCCTGCTATTTAATTTCGCGCGGAACCAAACCCCCGGCCAGGGAAAGTAGGCTCGAATCATGCGGTCGAGCTTTTCAGGATCTGTTTTATTTGATATATCGAGATATCCTGCATTTCGAATCATGCGGTCAGTAAATGTGGCCTCTAAGTGATCTTGTTCGGCGAGCTTAAGTTCGCCCGACATATATATCGGCAAAACTTTCAAAAGTAATTCCGCTCCTTCCTGGAATAGCCTTCGATACAGAGTTTCCGATGTGTCGTCTGATTCGATCTTCGCTTCGAGCTGCGCCAAAATCGGTCCATGGTCAACTTCCTCATCCAATTTAATAATCGAGACTCCTGTTTTTGTATCGCCTGCCAAAAGTGCCGCCTGTACCGGTGTCGCGCCCCTGTATTTTGGTAATAGGGAAGGGTGGACATTAATTATTCCAAGCTCGAACAATTTCAGAATTTTTTTTGGAACAATAAAACCAAAGTAAGCAAGAACCGCGATTTTCGCACCAATTTTCTTTATCTCATCGATGATTTTATGGTCAAATTTATTGATCGAAAATAGGATAATATTATTATGGATGCAGTACAAAAGTAATGGGTCATTTTGCCTTTTTTCTGTTGTAAAAACATAAACTTCAAACTCGCGTTGTAAAACTTCAACAATCCGTGAAACGTAAGGCCCGGCACCAAAAAAAACAATCTTTTCTTTCATTTTAAACTTCTATTTCTTCAAATTCATCTTCGCCTTGCGCGTTTTTGTGCGAACGGTAGAGGAGCTCTTTTTGTTCGATTACATGTTTGGTAAACAATATTCCATTGAGATGGTCAAGTTCGTGCTGAATGATTATTGCAGGAAATCCTATAAATGTTTCTGTGTGTCTTTTTCCATCAATATCGCAAAATTGGATTCTAATTTGATTTTTGCGTGAAACATTTCCCCAGATATTTGGTATCGAAAGGCATCCTTCCAGAAGCTTCCCCTTTGATTTCGCGGGTTTTCCTGCCTCCACTTTTGGGGAATTCTTAAAACTTGGAATCCTTTTTGTACTCGCTGCGCTTTCAATAACGGGATTTATAAAAACAAATGTTTGCCCCTTCTCATTGGGTTTTGTTAAAAAAAATCTTTTCGGTATTGCTACTTGAGGAGCGGCGAGTCCCACTCCAATTGGGTCAACTGTTGCGTCTAGGGTTGCCGACATTTCCGTTATTATTTTTTTTAATTTATTATCGAACCTTATTATGGGTTCTGCTTTCTCAAGTAGGGCTTTGTTAGGCGTTGTTAAAATTTTCACAGTGCTAAAGATTATACCAAATTGCAAAAACTAAATACCAAAACCACAATTGGTTTAATGCTAAAGGCCTTCCAGAAGTTCTTTTGTCGCAGTATGCGTGGGGTCTATATTTTTCAAAATATATTCGAGTTTTTCACGCGCATGAGCGTTATATTTGATAGATCGCTGAGGATTCTTTTGCCCCTGTTGAGAATAGAAAAGCGCAAGGGCATAGTAGGCATCTAGGTAATTAGGTTTTAACTTTATTGCATCACCCATATATTTAATGGTTTTTTCACTATCCCCCTTTTGATTATAAAAAAGCGCAAGACTGTATAAAAGCTTTGCGTCTGTTGGAGCCAGCTTTTGAGTGTCTTCAAGAGTTTTAATAGCAAGGTCAATGAGAGAGGGGTCAATTTGGGCTAGGGCAAAAGCGACACGCGCCCGTGTTTTAAGATACACAATATGATTTGGGTGTTTTGCAACAATTTCATCACTTAAGCTTTTGGCAGTTTGCGCAAGGCTGCCGGCGCGAGTTGCTTCATTTTGCTGAGCAAGAAGAACTGCAAGAGTTGCAAGATTAATTGAGAGCTCGTCCCGATATAAATCTTCTCCAGGAAGCATATCAGAAGCCTCAGTGAGGTACGTGTTGGCCTGTATGAACTCACCTGCTTTATTAAGATTATATCCAAGCGCATATTTTCTATCGGCAAACCAGAAGTTTACAAGATAGATCGCAGAATAAAGGAAGATTGCTACAAGCACCAAGATCGCTGTCATTTTTATAAAGTCCGGTTTTTCCCATACGCTTGAAGTTGTCTTGGGCAGGGTGAAACTTGAAGAAAGAAACTGAGGGTGAGTAAGTTCAAGAAAAAATAAAGGAAACAGGAAAAAGAAAAGATTTAGAATTACAACTGAGAATCCAAAGAAATTTGAAACGAGAAGCGCAATAAATCCTGAGATAATACCAATTGATATTGGCTGATTTGCGTTTTCTCCGCTTACTTTAAGTAAAGATTTTAAAGCGAGGTAGAGAAATAAAATTATAATTGCCAAGTAGGCACCTAAGCCGAATATTCCTGTTGTTGCAAGATAATTTAAATACTCATTGTGCGCTTTGTTGTATAGATAATCCCATTCAGAAGTTAAATTATGAGCGAGTGGCTTGACGCTATAATAGGCGTAAGCATAGGTTTCAACGCCTGTCCCAAAGAGAGGGTTTCTCTTAAATAGTTCAATCGCGCCTTGCCAGACTATAAGTCTAATTTTGCTTGATTCTGTTCCTCCAAGCTGTACATTTGCGGCTGAATCAAGACCCTCCGAGTTGGCTGGCTTGCCCTGAGCGGAGTCGAAGGGTGGCTTCGAATATAACGCCGAAAAGCCCGAAAGAGTCGCATATTTGCTAAGTAATTCAATGGGGGTTCCGATTGAGATAGTTATAAAAGTAAAAATGGCAGCAAAGACAATCAAAAATCTCACCGTTTTATTGGAAAAATTTACCTTTTGTTTGGATTTAATAAAATGAAGATAAATAAAAATCGAGGCGAATATTATTAGGGAAACGGTGAGGCCAAGAAAGCTTGATTGCGAACCGGTCCAAAGAAGGGCGACGTAAAATAAAGCAGCAAGCAACATGTAGTACGTAGTAAGTATTTTATTTTTGGCTTCTTTTAGTTTATATAGTCCAAGGCCTAAAGCTATAGGTATTAAAACGGCAAGAAATGTTCCCATCCAATTGGGTTGTCCAAGCGTTGAGAAAATCCGCACAGTTGGTTGAAATTGGTCTGACCAACATGCGGTATCCAATACTCCACGAAATAAAAGACAAGTTGGATCATATCCAAAATGCGAAGGAATTCCCCATAAGACTACCGCAAGACCGGATATTAAACTTACAACTAGAAGCTTAAGGCTTATCGGTTTTTCGTTTTCGGTTTTGTCCGCCGGCTGGCGGATTAAGTTTGTCGCAAATGCGTAATACAAAAATATGTAGGAAATGGTTGAGAAGAGCCCGCCATTAAAACGAGAATAGTATCCCCACAAAGAAGTGTGAGGATCGATTGAAATTATTGTTGAGATGATTTGTGAGAGTAGAAAAAGCGCGATTGGAATATCAAGGGGAGTTCGCCTAATTTCAAATCGCCCCATCAGGATCATTTTTGTTGCCCAAAGAAAAGCAATAAATAGAGAAGCCGCAAAAACCACCCACATTTTATTGAACTCGAATAGCTCGTAAGTATCAGGCCACATAGCAAGAGGAACGGCAAAAAATATGGAATAAAAGGAGAATTTTATTGCGGTATTAATCTTTGAAATAATGTCAGTTGACATGAATAAATTCGAGTTTATCACAAACTTAATGTCTTGACAATTTGAGAATAAATGATGGCATACTGTAAAACGATGAAACAAAATCTATTAGGGGTGAAGTTGTATCCGAAAATAAAATAAGCACTGATCAACTTTATGGGATTCAAAAAGATGTTAAGGATCACGAAAAACGCATTATCCGCCTCGAATCCCCACAAGCTCCTTAGGATTGATTTATTCTGGGGATTAAGCTATATTCTTATAATATCCGCCTTCGCATTTAATGCTTCGGCGAAACAAGTGTTCAGTTTATAATTATGTTCGATAGTATTTTTTCACTCTTTTCGCATGACCTTGGAATAGATCTTGGGACGGCAAATATTTTAGTGCACGTTAAGGGTAAAGGAATTGCGATCCGCGAGCCATCAATGGTTACAAGACATAACAAAACCAAGAAAATCATAGCGGTAGGAACGGAAGCCAAAAAAATGCTTGGGAAAACCCCCGCAACAATCTCTGCAATTAAGCCACTTGAACATGGTGTAATATCGGATTTTGATGCGGCAACCTATATGTTTCAATACTATATTAGAAAGCTGCATGAGCAAGGAACGCCATTCTATCAGTTTGTGCGACCGCGTGTTGCTGTAGGCATTCCCTCAGGAATTACAGAGGTAGAACGCCGTGCCGTTTGGGAGGCAGCATTACAGGCAGGTGCGCGTGAATGTTATTTAATTGAAGAACCAATGGCAGCAGCAGTAGGCGCTGGAATTTCCGTCTTTGAGCCTACTGGAATTATGATTGTTGATATAGGAGGAGGTACAACTGAAATTGCGGTAATATCACTTGGCGGAATAGTAGTAAACCGTTCTTTAAAAATTGCAGGGAATGAAATGGATGCTGCCATTATGCACTACATTAGATTGAGACATGGGTTGTTGATAGGTGAAAAAACAGCGGAAGAAGTAAAAATAAAGATTGGAAGCGCGTATAAAGGTCAGAACCGCGGCCGGAATAAAAAAATTCTAGACCGGGAGGAGAAAAAGGAGGGCGAGTTTCTTGCGCAACAGGGCATGCAAGAGGAAGTTGAAATTGAAAAAGAGGGAAAAGATAAAATCGCAATAATCCGGGGTCGCGACATTGAGACAGGACTACCAAAGTCATTAAGGATCTCGGAAATCGAGATAAGGGAGGCTATTGGTCCTGTGGTGGGACAAATTGTTGATGGTGTTATGGAAGTAATTGAGGAGACTCCGCCGGAGTTAATATCCGATATTCTTGAGCATGGGATAATTCTTGCGGGTGGAGGGGCGCTTCTCCCTGGAATTGATGAACTTATAATTGAACGAACAAAAATCCCCGTGATTTTAGCAGAAGATCCCCTAACTGCGGTGGTACGCGGCATCGCAAAGCTGCTTGAGAATCCCTCTATGCTTGACCAGGTGAAGGTAACCGGCGGCCTCCGGTAAAAAAACAACTAGATACTTCTTTCGGGG
>CAYHUY010000011.1:0-22461 GCA_964360265.1 uncultured Gammaproteobacteria bacterium
TAATGGTAGGACGACAGACTTTGGATCTGTCTATTCAGGTTCGAATCCTGGTCTCCCAGCTCAGGCCCTAGCAAGCGGGGATCCGTTTACCTGCCGGCAGGCAGGTCCTGGTTCGAATCCATGCTCGTCAGCCACGATTCTGGTATCAGCTTGACATTAATAAATGTATCCTATAGAATTCCTCAAATGAGTCAGGGGATAGAAAGAAATAGATTGATAAGAAGAAGCCTAGAGGATAATCTTCAGGCTTTAGTAGAGCAAGGCAGAACACCATTTTTTATTGACGCTTTGGGGCATAGAAAATTTCTAGAAAGATTTTTGTTGTTTCAGACCGGTCCTAGTCAAATTGTACGCTGCATTGTTCCACCTGAGGAAGCAGTATCTGGTGAATGGTCGCATGGAAAATGCGAGTTTTTCGCAAAAAACGGTACATCTCTAGGAAATGGCGCTTTAGTAATACTGAGTCCAGAACGTGCCTCCAAACTCATGAATCAGATTGAGGCTCTTAAATCACCTAATTCAAAAACAACCCCTAAAAAATAGGATAGCTCATAAATTCTACTCAGCTTAAAATTATTTCTTGCTGCAAACTTTACAGTCCGACATGTGAGTAGCAACGATATAAACCGTTGATGCACCTACCAGGACGTAAGCTAATTGCTCTATAACCGGCATAGATCCAAGTACTGCGTTTACCAAATTAAAATTGAAAAGTCCTATAAGTCCCCAGTTAAGACCACCAACAAAAAGCAATGCGTAAGCCGCCATGTGTAATGCTTTCATTTTTTTTCACCTCCTTTCATTAGTTTCAGCATATTCATATTTCTCATGCGATGTCAAGAGTGCAAAAAATGGTAAAATATAACTTGTGGTCCGTAAGCTTAAAAATATAGCTCATGCATGGGAGTCAAATCTCGCAAGTTTTTTTTATGGCCGTCCTGCCAAAAAAATATTTACAATCGGTGTAACGGGAACTGACGGGAAAACCACTACTGCAAGCCTTATTTTTCATATTTTAAAAACAGCAGGTTTTAAGCCTTCGATGATAACAACAGTTGCTGCGCAAATTGGAGAGGAGATTTACGACACGGGTCTTCACACTACCACTCCCTCCGCATTCACTTTACAAAAGTATATAAGACGCGCGGTTGATGCAAAATCAGACTATTTAGTACTTGAAGTTACGTCCCACGCACTTGATCAGAACCGAGTTGACGGGGTTAACTTCAAAATAGGCGTTCTAACAAACATCACGCATGACCATCTTGATTATCACAGGACCCGACAAGCATATATAGAGGCAAAGAGCAAACTTTTTTCGCTCGCTGAGACCGCCGTTTTAAATAAAGATGACAGTTCGTTTGGCGCTTTAAAAAAGATTCTTCAGAATAAGCATATTACTACTTATTCCATACATGATAAAAATGATCTAAAACTTCCAAAACTGACTAGTTTTAATGCGTCAAATTTTCTTGCAGCAGCAAAAGTCGCGAGGGTTTTGGGTATAGATAATGCCATTATTCAAAGAGCGCTTCTTAATTTTAAATTGCCAGAAGGCCGACAGGAAATAGCTTACGACAGCGACTTTCGAATCGTAATAGATTTTGCTCATACTCCGAATGCGTTTGAAAATATACTATCGGAAATTAAAAAAAATACAAGGGGGAAATTAATCCACGTTTTTGGATCTGCAGGTCAAAGAGATAAATCAAAAAGACCGCTCATGGGGGAAATATCTTCAAGATATTCGGATATCATTATTTTGACAATTGAGGATTCAAGATCTGAGAAAGTTGAAGACATAAATGCGCAGATTAAAATTGGAATGAAGGATTTTAAAGGAGAACTTGTAGAAATTAGAGACAGGCAAGAAGCTATTAATTTTGCTGTTCGGAAAGCCCAAAAAGGAGATACGGTAATTATTACAGGAAAAGGACACGAGAAATCAATGAACTTAGGCCGCGGTGAAGAACCTTGGAGCGACCATGAAGCAGTTAGGAAGGCAGTGAGTAGAAAATAGCTAATAGTGAATAGGGATTCAGGATCGGCGGAGGATTCTGCGAGATTTCTCAATAAAATAGTTAATCAAATAGGCAGGCCTATTAAAAACTAGATCCTGGGCTGGTAAATAAGCGATATCATTTCCTCCGAATCCCCTCTTAAACAATGATAATCCTTTGAATCTGTGGTCATCTGAATTTTGGGGTGAGACGCCCCAAAAATTATAGCGGCTCTGTCCTCGTTTTTTTGCCTCACGAATTGCCTCCCATTGAATTAAATATGCACCAGGGAACTTTCGGCCTTCTTGCGCCGAAGCACCGTAATGATACACAGCTTCTTGGCCGTAGAAAATAATGAAGGCTTGCGCTAAAGTTTTATTCTTATATTTTGCCGTGTACAAAATTGCACTACCATTTTTTATAAAAGTGTCGAATTGTGCCTCAAGAAAATTCTTCTCAAAAGGCACAAACTTTTGTCTTCTTGATGTTTCCAATTGGAGTTTATAAAAATCTTTAATGTTTTTTCCTCCGTTTTGTTCGATCTTAATTCCTAGAGATATAGCCTTTTTTATTTCATAACGAGTTGCTTTTCGCATATTCATAAGAATATCTTCTTCGCTTTTTCTTATATCTAATTGCGAAGTGAGCTCTGCGTGTAAATACATAGGGGCATTGGAAAAACCAAGCTTGCGAAAGGTATTTTTCGAGAAATCATTATTTTCAAGCTGCGGCCTGACGCGTGTGAAAGCGCAATCGTAGAGCGTACAAAGTTTTTGAAGTTCATTTCCAAATTCATCAACGAGCTTCACATTTCGCCAATCTAGAATCGGACCACCGGGAACAATTAAGTGTTTGCCTCTTTTTGCCTCCTCAACAATTGCAAGCATTATCCCCAAAAGCTTTCCATTAAGACAAAAACCCGAACGGACAATTGTTCTGCCAAGTTGTTCTTGAAATTCTCCCCAGTACCAGGAATGCAAAAAATTCGCCTCCTGGTGTTTTTCAATAAAATCCTCCCACTCATTTTTATCTGCAATGGTTTTTGTACTAATTAGTTCCATTTTTTAAAGAAGAAAAGGTTTCTACCTAATCAACCCTCCGGGTTGTCTAGCTTCCAACCTACTCTTTGGCCCATTGATTTATTAAATCGGATATTCTTTTGGCATTTTGTTCCGAAACATTAATGTGCGCAGGAAGGGTTAAAATCTTTTTCGAAACCGCGACCGCATTTGCGCATTCAGGAGCAACGTCTGTGTACCAAATATCAGAAAGATAAATCCCATTTTTTTTAAGTGAACTTAGCAGATTCTGCCGATCCTCAACCATAATTGGCAACCTAAGATTAGATGATCGATCATACAAGTCTTTTTTCTCGTAAATTAAAAGCCTTTTAGGCAGGCTCGAAAAATAAATTTTGGCGATTTTTCTTCTATCTAAACGTTGCTTTTCGAGCAACTCAAATTGATAAAGAGCCATCCCTGCGTGCCAATTCGGCAATGAATAATACTCATAAAAAGAATCATTCATGACGTCTGATAACAAATTCAGTCGTTTCAAAAGAAAATGGTAAGGTTTCCCCAAGCCAAATTTGTACGTTGTCCGAATTTTGAATGTTTCAAGTGGATAAATCCTATCCCTCATCCGAACTACACCTTCGAGGTGTCTTACGATTACACCTGGGTATTGAATGTTCGAAATTTTTTTGTTTCGGACAACAAGTGCTCCTCCTGACACTGCATCTATAATCTTATCTTGACTGAATGACAAAACTACAAAATCTCCTACGGTTCCCGCCTCGCGTCCATCCCCATAGCGTGTTCCAACGCAGTGGGCAAGGTCTTCGATTAGGAATAGCTTATGCTCGCGGCAAATTTGTTCGATCTTTTCAATGTCGCAGGGGTAGCCGAAAGTATTTTGAACAACCACAGCTTTTATTTTTTTGTTCGATTTTAAAGCCTTATTAAGGGTTTCCGATGTAAAATTCAAACCGCCTATCTTTTCTAAATCTAGGCAGACAGGTTCAAGACCTGCTTTTCGAATCGCGTTAAAGACCGCAATACATGTGAATCCGTTGATGGCAACCCGACTATCATCAGCTAAATTTAGAATTTTAAAAGCAAACGTTAGCGCTTCGCGTCCTTTATAAAATAAAAATGCTTTCCCGCCATATCTTTGTTCAAGAAGTTTCTCGAGGTTTTTATGGTCTGCCGAATTTCCTTTTGAAAATGATTTTAAAATATAAGACAGATCGTAATTGGAGCCGAGAGAATTGAAAATATTCATTAAGTTAATTAAGGTTCAACCTTGTTTATGCCTGTTTAAGGTTGAATCTTGTAAGTCTTGTAAGTAGTTGATTATAAGATTTGCAAGTTCTTCTGGGTGAGAAAACTGCGGAGAGTGTTTTGCGTTTTTAATTATTTTTAACTTTGATTCATGAATTAAACTAAGGATTTTTTTGCCGTCTAAGAGAGGGGTGACTTTATCATCCTCGCCCCATATGATTAAAGTTGACACTTTGATTCCTGCGAATGTTTGTTCTAGGTCATGAGAAATTAGACTCAGCATAGTTTTTTTAAGAGTCGGGTCTGCTTTATTATAGTCCTGCTTCCCGATAGCCTTATAAAATAAATTTCGAATTGAGCCGGAATTTGTTAACCTCCTGCCTATTTTTGCGGCCGTTGCGAATAAGCTTTTCCTTAATAAAGTTTTCAGATCTCGCCGAATAATCCCGGCGCTATCAATTAATATCAATTCCGAAACTTTTTCTGGGTATTTAGCGGCAAATGCCGCTGCAATTCGGCCACCATTTGAATGACCTAGTATGGCTTTTGGCTTTTGGTTTTTGGCCATTTGCTTGTGGAGCCAGGATACGTAGTCATCTAAGGACCAAACTTGATTTAAGGGGGCCGTTAAGCCTGGAATTTTAGGCATCTCATAACCTACCCTATTCTGATCAAGTAACTTCAAAAATGGCCTCCATTTCTCAGTCGAATAACTCCACCCGTGCAGTATGATTACAGTCCCCATTTTTTCCTTCTTATCTCCCATACCTTCTCCCTTCTTGTGAGTTTTGCCGCATCTTTCTTATTCTCGAGTAGGTTTTCAATTACGCCTTCAAGAAAACGCGCGCCTTTAAAAAGAATAGTTTCTCCACCCGCGAGATTCAAAAGTAAATAATCAAGGACGTTTTTTGGAGAAGTTAGAGCTACTACTCTATCTCCATAGTGTTTTTTTATATTCCGGTATCCATATCTTGTAATTCTTGGACCAAGCAATATGATTCTGCTATAATTCGATTCTACAATTAATTGCGCAAGTTTCTCATGCTCTTCTCTTTCGCTTGCTCCCTGTTCTAGCATGTCTCCAATAACCACCCATTTTTTATCGGCTCGAATTTTATTAAACATGTTGATAATTTCAGAAGCGGACGAAAAGTTAGAATTGTAACAGCTATCAATGAGTGTTGTTTTACGAATGCCGTTGAATATGCTGCTTCTCCCGGGAGGAATTTCAAATTTCTTGAATTTGTTCTCAAAGGGTACCTCAAGATATTCTGTTAGGCTCAAAACTGCCGAGATTGAATAAGAAACAGCCTCAGGAAGCAGAAATTTAAACTCATAGACCCTGTTATTAATTTTGAATATCGACCCGCTTTTTGAAACCTCATAGGCCTTCAGATGATCCCTGTTTGAAATTGCGACTTTTTGAGCTTTGGTCCGAAAAGTCTGCCTTGTAATTAATTCCGAATCCGAATTGTAAATTACGAGCCTATCTGTTTCTTTAAGAAAATATCCGTACTCATGCGCGATTGCCTGTTCAACGTTCGGGAATTTATCTTGCTCAACAAGTTTATCAAAATTCATGCTGTGGGTTCGCCCGGAGGAAAGCCAAATTGTCACCTGTGGTTTTAAAAAAGTCGAAAGAAACTTGCCCTCGCCGGGTCTGTCGCAATCTGCTTCGACAATGTAAATTTTTTGCTTCGGAACTTTGGAGAAAGCAAGAAATGGCGACTTTAGGAAAAGTTCGAACCATTCAGAAAACATTAATGTCTTTCGCTCAAGTCCGAGGATGTCGAACGGAATTCCATAAGAACTATTTGCATGGTGACTATAGCGTGCGGAATCGCCAATTTGCGATTCCACAAGATGTAAAAGTGTGGTTTTACCACTCGAACCCGTAATTACAAAAATTCTTGGATTCCATCGCGATAATTTAATTTTCGCCAAGGATCGGAAATAGTAAGCTAAAGGAAAATACAGAACTTTTTTGATATCCTGAATCATACGGTTATTATACTAGAATGGAGATTCAAAAGCTCACTTTCGAGCCAAGATTAGGGTCCATGGAAAGGGATATTTGGTAGATGAGATTTTAAGTTTATTTTTCTTGAGAAACTTTTTGAAACCCTGCGGCGTCCAGTGGTTTACGTGCTCCGGATGATTACCGAATGTCTTAAGATATTTGCCGCGCAAAAGGTTTGACAAAATAAAGAAGGGTTCATTTGGCACTGAGATCACTATGTACTTTTTTGCGACTCGCATGATTTCCTTAAGGGCTTTTTCAGGATATTCAAGGTGTTCAAGCACCTCCGTGCAGATAATCATATCAAAAGCGTTATTTTTGTATGGCAAATGGTAAATGTCACCTTTTTTAATATTAAGCTTTGGGTATAGTTTTTTTCCGAGCTTCAAAGCTTCGGCCGAATAATCAATCCCCTCATATGTCTGCCCTATTTTTGCCTGTTTAAGCTTTATTAAGGTAAAGCCTTCTCCGCATCCAACATCCAGTATCTCTTGAGGTTTGACACTCTTTGTCACACGAACTAACTCTCTGTAGAAATTATCAATAAGAAACTTTTGCAACGGATTATTGCTCGCATGTTTTAGATAATTTGATGTCTGGGGCATAAGTAGTGAATAATAACGATAAATTGTCATTTAGTCAACCCCGATTTAATCGGGGTCAAGAAGCTTTTTGGGGTGTATAATATTATCTCATCCATTTTTTATGCGCAGTTTTACATTGAAATTTCTTGGTTTGGGAATTGTTTTATTAGTAGTAGCGATTCTTTACTATCGATTTAATCTTCCAAAAGACTACGGTATGGGGATACAGTCTCCATTACCTGAAATTTTAACTAAGACTTTCCCTAATGTTTTTGGGTCCGCACAAATACAGGAATTAAACCTTGGAAAAGTAAAAGAATCCTCAATTGAAAAACCGGAGATAACCGCCAGAAGCGCTCTCTCGTACGATTTAACAAGCGGCAAATTGCTTTATGAGCGTAACGTAAAAACAAAAATTCCCATGGCGTCGCTTACTAAAATAATGACAGCAATAATTACTCTTGAAAATTATAATTTAGATCAGGAGATAGAAATATTGCGCGCGGATGTTGAAGTTGGTGAAAATTCTATGGGGGCATCTACGGGGGAGACCTTGAAGGTTGAGGACTTGATGTATGGCTTAATGCTTCATTCGGGCAACGATGCGGCAGAGGCTTTGGCGCGCGCCAGTCCCTTTGGGCGAGAAAATTTTATATACCTTATGAACAAAAAAGCAGAGGATCTAGGGTTGTCTGATACGCATTTTACGAATCCTACCGGACTTGAAGGTGATGGTAAACAGTATAGTACTGCTTACGACCTTTTGGTAATGACAAAATATGCGCTTGAAAACCCCACATTCACAAAAGTTGTTTCAACAGTCGAATACGAAATTCCTTACACAAGCGCGCATAAGTATATTTATCTTTTTAACGAAACGAATCTTTTAACATCTTATCCGGGAGTTAGGGGTGTTAAGACTGGATATACATTCGAAGCCGGTTTATGTTTGGTCACTTACCTTCAATATGAAGGTCATAAAATTGTTGCAGTTCTTTTAAATTCGCAAAGCAGACGGGAAGAAATGAAAGAACTACTTGATTACTCGCTTAAAACTATCGGAGTCAAACCCCCACCCCACCCCTAGGTGCCAACGATAAACACCTTCGAGGTGTATTACGATTACACCTGGGTATGTTGAAGGAAGCTTTGAATTCAAGTAAAATACATAAGAGTCGGGCTAGTGGTGGAATGCCCGCCTCGACTCGCGTCGGGCGAGGCGGGGTATACACGCACGTATGTACTGGACGTATATTTTGATAAGCTCAAACGGAGATAAGACTTATACTGGACATACAAATAAGCTTGAAAATAGATTATTCCAGCACAATAGCGGGAAGGATAATTTTACTAGGAGATATAAACCTTGGAAAATTTTGCACAAAGAAATTTTCGAAACAGAGTCTGACTCTATAAAAAGGGAGAAATATTTTAAGTCAGCGGCAGGTCGCAGATGGATAAGAAAGAATTTATTTGAGTAGGGGCTAGTGGTGGAATGGTATACACGCACGCCTTAAGAGCGTGTCCCAAAAGGATGTGGGTTCGAATCCCACCTAGCCCACAGCGTGGGAGCCTGTGGTGAGCACTTCGACTTCGCTCAGTGTAAACTTGCCGGAGGGACTCTCCCCCGCGGCACCCGGCATTTTTAGCCTCGATTTTCGACTACCTAATGTTGGACGTTAAACTCCAAAACTGCCGTATTTTAAAAATAAATTGGGTACGGTTGAATGTACAGTCAAGACATGTTAAACTCCGCAGAATGTCACGAATAGAAAACGCAGATGGATTCAAATATCCCAGAAGTGTCAGGAAAGTTCTCAATTATTTGGAGTCCAAGTCATTAATGATTGACCCATACACTGTTACTGAAACTGAGATAGATAGAATTGCAAAAGCCAAGCAATATCTGAACTCGCGAGGTGTACCGCAAGAAAGAATCGATGAAAACACGATTCCCTTAACAAGCAATCCGGTTTATGTAAACAAGCCTGACACATGGAGCATGGAGCCAGCGGACAGAGTAATGTTTACTGCCATAATGGATGCTGCGTTGTCTGGGAAAACTGTGGTCATAAACGACATAGAGGAAACTGTAAAAAATGGATACGAACCTAACTCCTCAAAAATTGGACTGATTTCTCCAACCCCAGGTTATCGATTTCCAACTGATTGATAAGGTTTCGAACCCAAAAAGTTCTAACTTTGTTGATCAGACGCAAGCACGGATTTAACATAGTTAAGATGAGCAAGATCCTCTTCAGTTACAAATTTCTGGCCGAGAATATTTTCTGAAATTGCAACGTCCGGCTCAGCTAATCTGTCGTCAAAACGTAATAAAAAATCAACATCTCTTCGTATTCCTACATTGTTTGGGTATAAATAAAATCTGTGCTGCAGAGATCTGTCTGCCGGTTCGTTAGGTTGATGCTCATCGGTCTGTACAAATATCACATGGTGGCCATTTTCAGCTAAACCATGCACACTTATCCCTGCTTCTGGTGTATTTTTACTAAGACCACACCCAATTCTTCCGCTTCCGTGATTCATAAAAAAATCCCTTAATTCCCGTATCTGAGGTTTTACAATCTCTGTTTCTATTGGAACATCTCCAAAGGGATCTAAAGTTGGTAGTACTTCACCGAAGCGGCGAGTAGTCCAATCGTCTTTGCCAGCAAGCCTGACTGATATTGTACGCTGCCTAACTTCTACAGTCATAGCGGATATTATACATCTTTCATTCAATATATACTTATTTTATAAATATTTATTTGCGTTTCGAAGGTAAAAAGTTCTCCTTCGAAGTCCTCAGGATAAATAACATCGTCCATTTTCGGCACAGACCTATAGTTGATTCGTGTCTCGCTTTCTACTATAATCACATTTCCAAATATGGCTAAAGAAGAATTTACTGATTGGGTAGATTTTGATCCTAGTAAGCATGCACCAAAACTGGACAACGGCGTAATACTGGAAGTAGGACCTGGTAAAATTACTGGTATGCCTACTTACTCCAGAGAAGTTTTAAACAGGTTGGAAAATGGAGTATTTTATATAGGTATCGATTACTTCAAAAGTAAATTACCCACATACAATAAATTTGGTGAGTATGTTCTCGGAGACCTGATAGGTCTTCCTTTTAAAAAAAATTCTGTTAACCAGGTATGGTTAATGAATGTTTTCGGTGGAGGCGACCGTAGAAACAGACCGCCTGAATGGGACAAATATAGTGTGCGCAATAAGTTTTTGGCAGAACTGGCGAGGGTCTTAAAACCAGGTGGACAAATTATTATCGGCGAAGATAATACTCCTGCAGAATGGCTCAGAGAAATGAATTTTAGAGAATTTGGTCTTGACGAAGAAATATTTACAGGGACTAAGATAGATGAAATAATTCAAAAATACGGATTATCATCTTCATTGTCTGATCGTTTTGACAGACCGAATACGTGGGGAGAGCCATTCTTTACGGTATTGACAAAACCGCTCGCTGATTCTGATTCTGAACCCAAAAAACTCACTTCGATGAGCTCAGTGTAAACTCCTTCGATAGAACTCAGGACAAGTAACAACCTCTTGTTTGGTGCAAGCGCGCTTAGGTCCAGTCTTTTTTATAATATTTACGCCCTCTTAGGTTTCTGGGGAGATATTCCTGTTCTACTTTTGAGCCGCTTTCGCGTTCAGCAAGCCACGGGTAGCGTGTATGTCCGCTGCCGTACCCTAAACGTTTCATAACCTTGTTCGCAGGATTTCGCAGGTGCAACGGAATAGGATCGAGATTTTCTTCGTCAATATCGGAAAGCGCTGCTGAAATTCCCATTGTTGAAGCAATGGATTTTTTGGCAGTAGCCAAATAAGTTGCTGTTTGCGATAAAATCAAACTTGCCTCAGGCATTCCTATCATGTGAATGGCTTGCATGGCGGATGTTGCTAAAACCAAAGCGGTTGGTTGGGCATTTCCAATGTCTTCTGCCGCAAATATTACCATTCGTCTTGCAATAAACATAGGATCTTCCCCCGCCTTTATCATTCGCGCCAGATAATGAAGCGTAGCATCAGGGTTTGAGCCGCGCATCGACTTTATGAATGCTGAGATAGTATCATAATGCCAATCCCCTTTTTTGTCATAAAAAATTGCTTTTCGCTGAACGGCCTGCTCGGCAGTTTCTAAATCGACGTTGTTTGAAATTGACGCAGCGAGTTCCACCGCATTTATTGCAGTTCGGCCGTCGCCATTTGCCTGTTTAATAATGTGTTTTAGAGCATCAGAGCTCCATTTATGCTTGGGATACTCCTTCAACGTGCGTTTCAAAATCCTCTCGAGATCCTCACTCGAGAGAGAATTCAAAACATAAACCTGCGAGCGAGAAATGAGAGGCGCATTTACTCGAAAACCGGGATTCTCGGTTGTTGCGCCAATCAAAATTATTGTTCCAGTCTCAACGCTTGGCAAAAATGCGTCTTGCTGCGCTTTATTAAATCTGTGAATTTCGTCAACAAACAAAACTGTTTGTTTTTGTTCGGATTCTCGTAGTCTCTTTGCCTCGCGAATAGTTTTTCTAACTTCCTCCACCCCGCTTGTTACCGCCGAAAAAGCAACGAAACTAGCATTAATGTATTTTGATATCAAAAATGCAAGAGTTGTTTTTCCAACTCCCGGCGGCCCCCATAGGATCATCGAGGTAACGGATTTGTTTTCGAGCATTCTGCGAATCGGACTACCCTTGCCTAGAAGATGTTTCTGTCCAACAAACTCTTCAATTTTTTGAGGTCTAAGTCTATCAGCCAGAGGCGTCTGCATGCCCTATTTTACCACGAACTAACAAGCGTGTTATTTTTATATTTATTTGCTAAAATACCTATACTTTGCATTATTTTGGGCTCGTAGCGTAACGGTTATCGCGCTTCCATGGCATGGAAGAGATTAGGGGTTCGATTCCCCTCGAGTCCACAGTTTTGGAGAATTTGGATCGTCGCGGGGATGGCGCTCGCCGCGCCCGCCCCCGCAGACAGCTTTGATTTTCGTAGACGTATGCAATTATTATTATTATCAATTCCCAAATAGCCTGTAAACAGTTATAATTAGGTCAATGAAAATATTTTTTACCACTCCTTTCGCTGGTAAACAAAAATATCAACATGGCATTGACACGATTATAAGTGAAATTGAATCATTTGGCGCGACTGTTGTTAGTCCAGAAAAGACAGAGCAATATAAAAAGGCCCTTGCTGAAGAAAAAATAGAAGAATTTGGAAACAAAAAGCGAGCACATTACGAATTTATCCGCCAAGGAATCGCTTCATCGGACGCAGTTATATTTGAAGCATCTTATGAAGATTTCAGAGTTGGTCATGAGGCTACTCTCGCATTGATGCATGGGAAACCTGTTTTAGTTCTTTCTCAAATCCAAGATTATTCTGAATATATTACTCACGAGAGATTCTATGGTAAAAAATATAGTGACAATATAGACCTTAAAAAGTACATTAAGGATTTTCTAGAATCCATTGAAAAACAGATTAAAGAGGAACCATATCAGTCAATCGGAGAGGTTGTGGACTTGCAACACAGCGCAGCCTTATCTAAATTAAGGTTTAAAGCACTGCAAGGAAAGTCATATTTTTCAGATTGGGCAAGAAAGGCTACAACTGAACCAGATCAAGCTTATAAAGAGATACTTGAAAAATTGGGCGACCTTCCCATTCAACAACCCTGGGACGTATTTGCCAAAATTTACAATGAGGATACGCCAGACAGTGTCTTTATAGGTGCTGTGAAATTTGCAGATAAAATCTTCCGTGCTAATAATATTGGTCGTTCAGACCAACTAGTGGATGTTGCATGCGGCACAGGGTCAGTTTCAAGGATATTGACAAGCTTTGGATATAAAAATGTTATTGCTTTTGATAGATCAAGGGCAATGTTGTCGGAAACATTTAGACTTAGTAGTCATATGCCTAGTATCAAAATTCAAGAATCGGACATTTCTAATATAAAACTTTCTCTTCCAGCCAAGGGCATGATTTGGATAGACTTTAGTTCAAATTTTGCTCTTAATGAGGCAGATCTCTATCAGTGGCTTTCTAACCTGATAGCTAATTTAGCTTCTGATGGGGTATTAATATTTGACGTACGTACAAAAACTGGTTGGAATATCGACTTTTTCAAACAAAAGGTTACAGCCTATGAAACAAACAATTTTCAAAGAATATGGATAAATATGCCCGATTATGACAAGCAACAAATTACATTTGATATTTTTATTCGTGTTAAAGACAAAAGTGGGGATTGGTTGCCATGGGAAAGAGAACAAATGACAGAGCATATGTGGTCATTGAAGGATATTGAGACAGCTATTAAAAAAGTTAGTGGTGTAGAGTTGTTAGGTATATATAAAGATGATTTTGCAGTTATGAAAGATGGCGAATCAGAACCAGGATTGACATATATAGTACTAAAGAATTTAAAATAGCAATCTCGCCCGAAGGGCGAGAAAATCGCGCGCGCGAAACATAAGCGAGAAAGAGTCCACCCTATTCGGGGAGAGAAGAAACTACAAACCAAATAAGTACAACACCTAGCAGAAGAAGAAACGTCTCATAGATAATATAATTTTTTCTTTTCTCGTGGTGGATTTCGGGGATTAAATCTGAAGCCGCGATATAAATAAAAAATCCGGCCGTTAGCGCAATTAGTATTGGAATATATTTTTCGATGTTTTCTCCTAGCGCATAAGTTAGAAGAGCGCCCAAAATTGCCACAGTCGCGCTTAGAATATTCACCAGAATTATTCTTCCTCTTTTAAGACCCTTATGAATCATTAATCCAAAGTCTCCAATCTCCTGAGGTATTTCGTGAGCAAAAACCGCTATTGCGGTTGTAATTCCAAGAGGAATGCTAACCATAAATGTAGCCGCGATGACAACCCCATCAAGGAAATTATGCATTGTATCGCTAATTATTATTAAAGGTAAGCTTGATTTAGTTTCTTTTTTATCATGATACTCTTCATGATGATGAAACCAGTGAATGAAACGTTCGGTAAGAAAAAATATTATAATTCCTGCAAGAGTCCATAAAAAGACATCAATACCCTGCTCTTCTCCCTCGTGTAATGCTTCAGGTAAGAGATCAAAAAACGCGGTACCTAACAGAACCCCCGCAGCGAATGAGGCGAGAAGGTGGGAAATTTTAAGTGCGAATTTCTCTTTTGACAAAAGCACAATGCCGCCAATCAAAGCTCCAAGACTCCCAACAATTGTAAACAATAAAATATATGATAACGTTGACATAGTAAACTGTCGGGGTGAGAGGAATTGGACCTCCTGCTTCTCGGTCCCAAACCGAGCGTTCTACCGATGAACTACACCCCGATAAGTATATTTTAATTGTAAGTGAGGTAAAACTCAAGATAAGTTTAGGAATTTATACAGTTGGGGGGAATATGGATTTTATCGTAATGTTCAAAAATGCCCCTTTTATTAATGGGATTTATTCCGGGAGTTTCTTTGGATTCGATACATTCAACAGATGCCATAAAGCGAAATTTTATTTCAAAATAACGACCGTGTCAAATAATCTTAAGCCTCCAAATTGTGTACTCGTGGAAAGTTTGGTATAATTTTTGAGAGTTTTTTGCGGGATTAGTTGAGCGGTTCAACATTTGCTTTCCAAGCAAAAAAGAGGGGTTCGACTCCCCTATCCCGCTCCCGTCTTTCGCTAAAGCTACAGACGATTTGCTTGTGTACTACGTTTACATAATTCAAAGTTCAAAATCTCACGTTTTACACTACGGATACACCACTGTCTTAAAGAAGCGTGTCGAGGAGCATAATAGTGGAAATACAAAATTCACAAAAGGGCATTTGCCTTGGGAATTAGTTTGGTATTGTGCCTTTAGAGATAAGCAAAAGGCAAAAGATTTTGAACTTTATTTAAAATCGGGATCTGGTAAAGCATTCGTATATAAAAGACTTGTAGCTTTGGAGAAAGAAGAGTTTGTGAAGAAATAGGTGCTCCGAAGCTGTCCGACGCTTAAGCTATGAACAGCGTAAGATACCCTTCATCCGCTCTGGTTCGACAGGCTTACCATTCGAGTGAAACTGCTCATTCACTTTGTGATTGAATTAACAATAGCTATCTGTTTTAAAGCTTAGGAAAAAATTAAACTACGATGCTTCGTTAAGCAGAAATGTTTCAGTGTTACCTGTTGGGCCTGCAGTTATTACTATATTTGTCCTACCGTAAGGATTTGTAAAAGTGATCCTTGGAAAATTATCACTTTTGAACCTATTCCAATTCCGAACGATGTCCCTTAGCTCATTCGCAGTTTCTGGCCGGGTTTCGTTTATAAGTGAAAAAGGTCTTGAAGAAAGGTAGAGCACCAAGTTATTGAGCAAGAGGTGTTCTGGTTCACCGATAAAAGAATCGCCGGTGCCAGATATATGAAGAAGTCCATTTTCGTCCATTCTTGCACACATTGCAAAAGGGGGCTGACCGCTTGTTATTAAATCAACAGATCGCTCCCGAATAACAATTCCCTCTAGTCCTAAATTTCTTATGTTTCTATGCTTTTGATCTTTTGCATTTAGCTTTGAGAAAAAGATGATAGTCCCGAAACCGTTTTTATGCTCTTTAAATCTTCCTTGCAGTTCTTCAAATTCTGAAAGCATATCGTCCTCATTTGGAAACCCATGAGTTTGCGCTTTGAGTGAATTTACATAGCTTGACACTCCCGCTTCATCAAGCAGGTTAACATGGCCTATAAACGGCAGGATGAGAGTTTTGTATTGCGGCTGATCTTCTCTTTTTTGGGCGGGTTTTACAACTGACTGATGAGACGAAATGTCAACCGGTACTTCGGCTTGCGCAATCGAGGTGTGAAGTAGATAACCCCTCTGGGGCTGATTTGAGAAATTTACTCTTATCTTTGAATCCTGACCAAGCCAAATACTTCCAGGTTTCCTATCAAGAACAATATCTCGCATCGTTTCCGGTAGCGCTTCAAATCGGTCAATTAGTCTGTTATAGAAATCTTCAAAATCAGGATTTAGTTTTTTAAGAACCAGAAGGGCAGCAAGCCACCTTGCGGAAATTTTTGGATCAGCAGATATTTCAACGTGAACAAGGCTTAAGAAAGCCTTTATTCTATCCGAAGAGCTTGTATCAAGTCTATTTAGAATTCTAACTGCTGCCATAGGTAAAATATGTTTTGGCAGAGATAAGCCTTCTAAGGCTAATGCTTTTCCCCTGTCAATCGCTAAAGCCGGATAATTCTCTTCTAGCCATTCTTTGCCATAATCGTCATAATTGCCCATGAATCTAAGCAATGTAGCAAAATCATTTGGCACTAACCCTATAGCCTCAGGGTCAAGTTTAGCTTTTAGGTCATGAGAGACAACTAAATTTTCTTCGAGTGTGGCAAGAACATTTGCCAGAACTACTTTCCTATGGACAGTTCTAAGCGAGTCTACCGCTGATTTTACCTGTTCCCACCGCCATTTTTTGCTAAGCCTTGACCAGGTCTTACGATCTGCATTTGAGAGATCTGTAGTAAAAGCGTAGTAATTATCGAAAGTCGCATGCCCAATCTTCTCAGCATATAGAGCGGGAGCCACGCCGTATTTTTTTAACCTTCTTTTTATGGCGTTTATGGCAGCCGTTGCTTCTTGGGTAGGTAGTTGAGGTGGCGCATGGTAAAGTCCATCGGAAAGAATTAGGTATCGATCTAAATCGTCAAGGGTTAGACTATCAAGAGTTTTTATCATTTGCTTTCTCTGTTTTTCTATTTGATCCATCAGCCTTTTAAGTTCGCGGGTCGGACCCATTTGACGAATTTCCAGATGTGATGCAAGACTGGAAGCAAGCGCAACATTTAAGTGAAATTTAAATGTCCAGTGTTTGCTTTCTACGGGATCTCCGAGCAATGATGCATCTGGCGTAAAATTTGAGAGGTCATCTGTCAGTTTTTGAAATGCTTCTATTATCTGAGGTGATTGCGGATCGTAGCTGCCAAAAGTTACCACACTTCTCATAATAGGTTTATCTAAACTGTTCATGGCAGTTGGAAACTGTGTATGGAAATTGGGGTCTCGCCAATCTACAACATCTCCTGCAATCACCCGGTCAATAATCGGGTTTAGTTGATCAAGCAAGTAGGGTTTTGGAATCCCTACTTTTTGCTCCAAGCCGACCTCCCTTTGGCGCATAGGTCCCGCTTGCGCGCGAACCACTTTTACTCCTCGTCTTTCGACCATCCACGGATTATATATCAAACCTAATTCAAGATCAACCGCTTTCACTTACTCTATTTTTTGGACTAATTAGGTTTTAGGTTGGGGATTTTTCTTGTCGGCCAAAGGCGGTTGTCCGAGCACGCCTAGAACATGATTTCCAACCCTAAACGTATCTGCCAGAATAGTTCTTAGGTGATGTAGCTCTTGCTCTTTACCCCTAACAGGCCCCCCATCGAAAATTACACTACTGGGATGAGATTCTATCCTTTCGCTCTCAAGATCAATTTCATCTATTTTTCCCAAGAGAAAATATCTAATAGCTTCCGGTGGCTCAGTAAGAGTTCCTAGGACAAAGTCGCGATCATGATTTAATTCCCTTTGTCTTTCTTCCAGGTGCAGTATTTCCTGTTGTCTTCTTTTGACAGCTCCGTTAGTGTCAACGCCCATAGCCAGAGCTCTTGCTGTTTCCAATTTACCAGATATTTTCCTTAGCTCTTTCTCAAAGAAATCTGAAATAGCTGATTTTCTTTCTTCAGGCGTGCTTGGTCTACTTTGTTCCATAATGAGTGACAATTTTAGCAGAATTTGACTAAACCTTCAATCTATCGCGCGCCTTTAAAATTTGTTAAAATATTAAGAAGTTCACTAAACGCATGAATAACAACTCAATGTTCATATCTACCACTAATCAACTCAAGGATATTGCAAAAAAAAACAATCTTAACAAGGAAAAACTCGAGAATATTCTCCTACCGGAGCGTCTCATTGAAATTGAAATACCTCTTACACGGGATAACGGAAAAGCAGAACTCGTAAAAGGATATAGGTGCCAGCACAGCAGCCTCCTTGGCCCCTATAAGGGTGGAATTCGTTTTCATCAAGGCGTATCGGTTGACGAGGTAAAATCATTATCTTTGTGGATGAGCCTTAAATGCGCGCTTGCGGATATTCCTTTTGGTGGGGCAAAAGGCGGAGTGGTCATTGATCCCAAAATATTATCCGAGAGCGAACTGGAACGGTTATCCCGCGGTTACGTTACTCGCCTTTTTGACGTAATTGGCCCATATACAGATATTCCCGCACCAGATGTTAACACGAATCCTAAGATAATAAAGTGGATGGTTGAAGAATATATTTCCCTAGCAAAAAAAAGAAATTTAAATTCCAAGGAATTGCACGGTGCTTTTACGGGAAAACCTATTGATTTAGGCGGTTTAAAAATTAGGGAAATTTCAACAGGATATGGTGGTGTTAGTATTCTGATGGCGCTTCTTTCTAAATTAAGTCTGAAAAAAGAAAAAATGACCATGGCAATTCAAGGATTTGGGAATGTTGGATACAATTTTGCCAAGTATGCCGCAAGTTATGGTTTTCACGTAGTTTCCGTATCAGATTCAAAGGGCGCTATTATAAATAATAATAACGAGCCTTTGGATATTGATCTTGTCATGGATTGTAAAAGAAAACAAGGATACTTGGCGGGATGCTACTGTGTAGGAGGAGTTTGCGATCTTAATCGTGGAAGAGTGATTAGCAACGAAGATATTCTCCGTCTTCCTGTTGACATTTTAGTCCCTTGCGCTTTGGAAAACGTAATTAATGAAAACAATATGAAAGATATTAAAGCTAAAATCATTGTTGAAATGGCAAATGGGCCAGTTACGCCGAGCGCATATGAATATCTTTCAAGTAAAGGAGTTCATATTATTCCGGATATTCTTTCAAATGCAGGAGGGGTTGTGGGTTCATACATTGAATGGAAGCAAAATGTTGAAAAGACACACATATCGGACAAAGAGGCACTTTCTACCCTGAAGTCAATCCTTTCATCTGCATTCGAAAACGTGTGGGAGGTTTCATTAACGAATAAGATTTCACTCCGCGAGGCGGCGTTAGTCTTGGCTCTTGGAAGGCTACTGAAATAATATGGACATTTACAGCGAGGCGTTGAGGCTCCACGAGAAGCTTCGCGGAAAACTTGAGATTGTTCCCAAAATTAAAGTTAAAACAAAAAAAGATCTGTCCTTAGTTTATACCCCGGGTGTAGCAGGGGTATGTAGGGAAATTGCAAAAAATCCGCTCCGCGCCCTCGATCTAACCATAAAGGGGAATACTGTCGCAATAGTGTCTGACGGTTCTGCGGTTTTAGGACTTGGCAATATTGGCCCGTATGCAGCTATACCGGTTATGGAAGGAAAGGCTCTTTTATTTAAAGAATACGCAGGGATCGACGCTTTTCCTTTAACGCTCGCGACGCAAGAGCCGTATGAAATTATAAACCTTGTAAGAAATATCTCGCCTATTTTTTCCGGCGTTAATTTGGAAGATATTGCTGCGCCGCGGTGTTTTGAAATTGAGGATGCACTTCAAGATATTGGAATTCCCGTTTTTCATGATGACCAGCATGGAACGGCAATAGTTTTGCTTGCTGCATTAATTAACGCCTCAAAGCTTGCGGGTAAAAAGTTGACCGATTTAAAAGTTGTTATTTCAGGAGCCGGAGCCGCGGGCACTGGAATCTCAAATCTTCTGCTTTGCGTTGGACACGATAAGTCCATTTGTGAGCCGGTACGCGAAGTAATTGTGTGTGATTCAAAAGGAATTATTAACAGGACCCGTCCCGATATTCAAAATAATCCCTGGAAGATGAGGCTTGCCGGAATTACAAACAGGCGGGATATTCAAGGTACACTTAGCGATGCTCTTAACGGGGCGGACGTATTTATAGGTGTTTCAAAAGGGGACGTTTTAAAGGGTTCGCTGATCAAAAAAATGAACAAGAAGCCAATAATCTTTGCGATGGCAAATCCCATCCCCGAAATAATGCCTGATGAGGCATTAAAGCATGGAGCATTTATTGTAGGAACAGGAAGAAGCGACTTTCCAAACCAAGTCAATAACGTACTCGCGTTTCCTGGTGTCTTCCTGGGCGCACTTAGCGCAAGAGCAAAAATTATTACAAACGGTATGAAGATAGGAGCCGCATTTGCGCTAGCGGCGTGCGTAGATAAACCCACAGTTGGCAATATCCTACCCTCCCCGCTTGATAAAAAAGTTCCAAAAGCTATAGCTATCGAAGTTGAAAGAATTTACAAACGGGAACAAAAGCTCTACTCTCTTTGAACCTAAGCCTGCGCGCCTTAGTGAACGACGCCCAAACCTATTTTAACACTTTAGCTGTGGTAGAAAAAGAGCACTATTTAGCAATGTTTATTATTGAGAAGCAGAGACTTTTTCGTCGGCAAGTTTTTGAAGCTTATTAAGATAATAAAATACTATCGAAGTTAAAGCTATATACTGTTCAGGGGTATCTACATTGTGTGTTGAAAATTCAGGTAATTTTTTACCTCTTTGTTCCCAACTATCACCAGTCATCCCTATGCATGCACAGTCCCCAGAAACACTTACACTAGTTAGACCTCGTTCATCTACTATTAGATGATTTACATTGAGTCCAAGGGCTCCTGTAGTCCGGCCAGCATAAGCCTCTAATCTCGCTTGTAATTCTTTGTTTGATTCAACATCACCAACAACACTTTCGAACCCGTCAATAAGCGGAATTCTAGCGTAAAAAGATCCACCTCTTTGCAACTCTGGTGTAGGATATCGTTTCGTTTCAGCTGACATTGATCGAATAATACCAGCTCAAGGCAGCGAAGTCAAACTATGGGTTCCATGCGCGGGTGAAAGGAATCGAACCTTCAACCACCTCCTTAGAAGGGAGGTGCTCTGTCCGTTGAGCTACACCCGCACGTTCTAGCCTCAATCATTTTACAATACATAGGCTTTAAAGTAAAATAAATTTTAAGTTTTGACTTTTAAATACTATGTTTCCGATTTCAGATTCGCATAAATCAAATAAAATTCCCTTTGCGACACTTGCGATAATTGCGGCAAATATATTCGTTTTCTATCAGCAATTAACCGCACCGGATAGTGAGGCCTTTATTTTAAAATATGCCCTTGTGCCATCGTCTATAAACTTTTTGGACCCTTTTACTCTCATTCCCTTTGTGACCTCGATATTTCTGCATGGCGGCTTTTTTCATATAGCGTCCAATATGTGGTTTTTGTGGATATTTGGAGATAACATTGAGGCTCATCTTGGAAAAATCAAGTACGTTATGCTTTATTTTGTTTCAGGGATAATTGGAAGCCTTGCGCAATTCTTCTTGAACCCAGTTTTAGATATCCCAATGCTTGGGGCATCAGGCGCTGTATCTGGGGTACTTGGTTCATATTTCATATTGTTTCGGGGCTCTCAGATTAAAACATTCGTAGTCATATTCTTTTATATAACTATTACTGAAATCCCCGCCGTTATCTATATTTTTTATTGGTTTATATTGCAGTTGTTTTCAGGCATTGCTTCACTACCCTTTGCATCTGCAACAGGTGGAATCGCGTTTTGGGCGCACGTTGGCGGCTTTTTATCAGGAATTATTTTAACCCGAAGATTTCGAATGAAAAAATCTGAGATAATCGAAGGAGAAATAATAGTATAGTGGGTGACCGAGCGGATTCGAACCGCCAACATCCAGGTCCACAACCTGGTGCTCTAACCATTGAGCTACGATCACCATTTGGGCGGGGCTACACCCACCACAACCTTTATTATACAAAACTTGAGGCTGTTTTTCTACCAGAATAACTATTGGCCGAGTTGCCCAGTGCGGAATTTGATAAAAGAACAAGTCTTTTGATACACCTCAAGAGGATAAATCGGCTCCAGCTGCAGTTGTTTTCTTATGGTTGGCGTTGGAACATCATTTGCTGAAATATTATTCACCGAGGTATCAGTTGAAGAAACTGGTGTTACTGTGGCAGTGATGGCGGGTACCGTACTTCTCCCTCCTCCAAAAAGTCCGTTGAAAAAGTTAAGTATTCTATCCAGAAAGGACAAATTTTGTGTTGTGCCCGCAAGTACAGATGTGGTTTGCTCTTGTTGCGCATTAAATGCCGTTGTTTTAGGCTGACAATTAATTACACTTTGTATTCTATACGTTGCGCCTTTTTTAAGCTGCGGTAAAGTTATTTGCCAGATTGATTTATAGCGCACTTTGCTTGCGGTTTGTGAATGAATAGTTGCAGGGATTGCGTTAGACTGCATGATTCTGTTTGCCGTCGTTTCCGCACCTTCATAAAGATAAAATTTTTGGTCTACGATCCGAGATTTTGAAACATCCGCGCCCTCAACCTTTCCATATGAGGTAATTGTTGTAGGTTGTCCTGAATACAGAGTTGTATACTCTATGCCGTCGCACTTACACGAGTCAGGATTAAATGCCGGCGTTGGGGTGGCGGTTGGCGCCGCAGGACAAGTAATCCGTATATCTTGGTTT